>NZ_JBINJW010000039.1:0-12778 GCF_043951855.1 Proteiniclasticum sp. C24MP | reverse complement strand
TAAAAGGACTGTCATTTCTGACAGTCCTTCAATACTATTTCTGAAATCCAGGTGATTTCTATTCTTCAGTTTTTGCAGCTGAGTAGTCATAAGATGCAAGTCTCTTGTAGTTATCAAGTCTTTCCATAGCATCCTTTTCTGTCTTCGCAAACAGTTCTTCAGCAACATCTGGGTATGCCTTGCTAAGTGAAGCGTATCTGACTTCGCTGTCAAGGAATTCTCTGAAGCTTCTTGTTGGCTCCTTGGAATCAAGTGTGAATGGGTTCTTACCCTGATCCTTAAGCGTTGGGTTGTATCTGTATAGCTGCCAATATCCTGCTTCAACAGCTCTCTTGGTCTGTTCCTGGCTGAAGCCCATACCAAGTTTAAGTCCCTGGTTGATACATGGAGCGTATGCGATAACAAGTGATGGACCATCGTAAGCTTCCGCTTCTGTCAGCGCCTTCATGGTCTGGTTCTTATCAGCACCCATACCAATCTGTGCTACGTATACATAGCCATAGCTCATTGCCATCATACCAAGATCCTTCTTCTTCGTTCTCTTACCAGCAGCAGCAAACTTAGCGATTGCAGCAGTTGGTGTAGCCTTAGATGACTGACCTCCAGTATTGGAGTAAACTTCTGTATCCATTACAAGAACGTTGATGTTTTCTCCAGTTGCAAGAACGTGGTCAAGTCCACCGTAACCGATGTCGTATGCCCATCCGTCTCCACCGAAGATCCACTGGCTCTTCTTGGTCAGGAAGTCTCTTTCATTGTACAGTTCCTTCGCTTCAGCAAGATCTGAACCCTTAAGAAGTGGAAGAAGTGCAGCTCTAGCAGCCTTGGATTCTTCACCCTTGTCGAAGTTTTCGATCCAGTTCTGTGTAGCAGCCTTCAGCTCTTCTGATGCATCCGCATTTGCTACCAGTCTTTCAGCGATTGGAAGTAGTTTAGCTCTATGTGTCTTATGTCCAAGGTAGATACCAAGACCGAATTCAGCATTATCTTCAAATAATGAGTTCGCCCAGGCTGGACCCTGTCCAAGATGGTTTGTTGTGTAAACTGATGCTGGTGCTGAACCACCCCAGATGGATGAACATCCGGTAGCGTTGGCGATCATCATTCTGTCACCAAAGAGCTGTGTTACAAGCTTAGCGTATGGTGTTTCTCCACAGCCTGCACAAGCACCTGAGAACTCAAGTAGTGGCTGCTCGAACTGGCTGCCCTTCAGTGTGTTCTTGTTCATTGGGTTCAGCTTAGCTGTCAATGACAGTGCATATTCCCAGTTCTCTGTTTCATGCATCTGTGTTTCGATTGGCTTCATGACAAGCGCCTTCTTAGGTGCTGGACATACCTGAGCACAGTTTCCGCATCCTGTACAGTCAAGAACAGATACCTGAATCTTGTACTGAAGATCTGCGAAGGACTTACCGCCCATAGCTTTCTTCGCTTCGAATCCTTCTGGTGCATTCGCCATTTCTTCTTCATTGACAAGGAATGGTCTGATTACAGCATGAGGACAGACGTATGAACACTGGTTACACTGGATACAGTTTTCAATATTCCATTCTGGAACGTTGACTGCGATTCCTCTCTTTTCAAAAGCGGATGTTCCCATTGGGAATGTACCGTCTTCTCTTCCAAGGAATGCGGATACTGGAAGTGAATCCCCTTCCTGTGCATTCATCGGTTCAAGAATGTTTCTGATGAAATCTGGAACAGATTTCTTTTCAGCAGCTTCGTCTGAAGCGGTAGCCCAATCAGCTGGAACATCAATCTTCACAAGTGCGTTGACACCTCTTTCGATTGCTTCGAAGTTCATGTTGACTACCTTCTCACCCTTCTTACCGTAGGATTTAACAACGGAATCCTTCAGGTGCTTGATTGCATCTTCCACAGGGATGATGTTGGCAAGTTTAAAGAAAGCGGACTGCATGATCATGTTGATTCTTGTTCCAAGGCCGATTTCTGTAGCAAGTGACTGTGCGTCAAGTGTGTAGAACTTGATGTTCTTCTTGGCGATGGCATTCTTCATTCTTGCTGGAAGATGCGTATTCAGTTCATCCGCATTCCATGCGCAGTTCAGAAGGAATGTTCCATTTTCCTTAAGTCCCTTGGTCATGTCGTATTTATTCACATAGGATGGGTTATGACATGCAACGAAATCAGGGTTCTGAATGAGGTAAGGACTCTTGATCTTGTTCTTACCGAATCTCAGATGGGATACTGTGATACCACCGGATTTCTTGGAGTCATAGGAGAAGTATCCCTGTGCATACATGTCTGTGTTGTCACCGATGATCTTGATTGCAGATTTATTGGCACCAACAGTACCATCTGATCCAAGTCCCCAGAACTGGCACTGTACTGTACCTTCTGAAGTTGTATCGATTTCTTCATGCTTTGCAAGAGAGGTGTAAGTAACGTCATCTTCGATACCGATGGTGAAGCCATTCTTCACTTCGTTATACTTCAGGTTTTCGAACACTGCCAGGATCTGACCTGGTGTAACGTCCTTGGAACCTAATCCGTATCTACCACCTACGATTACAGGTCTTACATCTGATTCGTAGTATGCGTTTCTCACATCCTGGTATAGTGGTTCTCCAGCTGAACCTGGTTCCTTCGTTCTGTCAAGAATAGCGATCTTCTTCACTGTCTTTGGCACAGCATTCAGGAAGTGCTTCATGGAGAAAGGTCTGTAAAGATGAACATTTACAAGTCCTACTTTTTCGCCCTTCTTTAGCAGGTAATCAATAACTTCTGTTGCAGTATCACATACTGAACCCATAGCTATGATCACATGCTCTGCATCTTCTGCTCCATGATAGTTGAACAGCTGATAGTCTCTTCCAGTAAGCTTGTTGATTTCTTCCATGTATCCTTCAACGATTTCTGGAACAGCCATATAATATCTGTTGGCAGCTTCTCTTCCCTGGAAATAGATGTCAGGGTTCTGAGCTGTACCTCTTGTTACAGGTCTTTCTGAGTTTAAGGATCTGTTTCTGAATTCAGCTACAGCTTCCTTGTCCAGAAGATTTTCAAGTTCTTCGTATTCGATTACTTCCACCTTCTGAATTTCAGATGATGTTCTGAAACCGTCAAAGAAGTTAAGGAATGGAACTCTGCTCTTTATGGAAGCAAGATGTGCCACACCAGCAAGATCCATGATTTCCTGAACATTTGATTCAGCAAGCATAGCGAATCCGGACTGTCTTGCAGCCATTACGTCTTGATGGTCTCCGAAAATGGAAAGCGCATGTGCAGCTAATGCTCTAGCACTTACATGGAATACGCCAGGAAGAAGTTCTCCAGCGATCTTGTACATGTTTGGCAGCATAAGCAGCAGTCCCTGTGATGCTGTGTATGTAGTAGTGAGTGCTCCACCCTGAAGGGATCCGTGAACTGCACCGGCAGCTCCGGCTTCAGACTGCATTTCTACAACCTTTACAGGCTGTCCGAAAATGTTCTTGACACCCTTAGATGCCCACTCATCAACATTTTCACCCATTGTTGAAGATGGTGTAATTGGATAGATCGCTGATACATCTGTAAATGCATACGAGATGTAGGATGCAGCCATATTTCCATCCATGGTTTTAGTTTTTCTCATGTCTATACCTCTCCTTAATATATATTTCCTAGAAATCCGGCCTAGAGATTTCTAAAATATAACTACGTTTCCGTAGGTTATAAATGCGCATGAATTTGAGCATAGTTAATAAATTATCATTAGCTATACTCAAACGACACAACATTATTATACAATATTTGGTAAGGTTTTACCAACGAAAAGTGGTTTATATTTCGCATTTTTGCATATTTACTGTTTTTTTATGATATTCTCCATGCTCTCTAAAATCTCATCCGCGCTTTCCCTTTGAAAATCAAGGGTTTCGATGTATTTGATCAATTCTTCTTTTTTTCTCAGATTTGACAATGCAGCTTCAACTGTTCTCTTTTCCAGGTCAAAATCAGCCGTTTTTGGTACAAGCTTCACATAATCCTTGATTGGAACAATATCACCTTCTTTGGCAACTCTGACGTTATATCCGTCGTTTGCCAGAAGTTCTCTCAGCGCTTCTGATGCTTCCGGATCTCCATGGGTCAGGAAGATTTCCTTAGGTCCTTTTCTTATGGCTTTCACCCAGTTATAGAGCCCTTTTCTGTCCGCATGACCGGAAAGACCTGAAAAACTGTGGATCTTCGCATTTACAGCGATTTCTTCGCCGAAGAGCGTCACCTGCTTTGCTCCATCCTGAATGATTCTGCCTAGAGAGCCATGGGCCTGATACCCCACGAATACAACGCTGCACTCGCTTCTCCATAGATTGTGCTTCAGATGATGCCTCACTCTTCCTGCCGTCGCCATACCGGAGGCGCTGATGATGACGCAGCCTTTCTGCGTTCTGTTCAGCTTCATGGAGTCTTCCACAGACTCCGTGAAAAAAAGGTTCCTGAATTCCAGCACATGGTCTCCTCTTCTCATCTTCTCCTTACTCTCTGAATCGAAATACCTGCTGTATTCTTTGAAGATTGCAGTGGATTTAGATGCCAGGGGAGAATCCACATAAACCTTGACCCCTCTTTCCAGTTTACCTGCTTCCTGGAACTCGTTGAGGATATACAGGAGTTCCTGGGTTCGTCCCACCGCAAAAGAAGGGATAATGACATTTCCTCCTCTTCTGTAGGTGTCATTGATGATCTTTATGAGTTCCTCGTGCTCCACCTGATTGTCCGGATGAAGTCTGTTTCCATAGGTGGATTCCATGATGAGAAAATCCGCTTCCGTCACTTCCACCGGTTCTTTCATGAGCGGAATGCCCTGATTGCCGAGATCTCCGGAATACACAAGCTTGATTTTCCGTTCTTCCTCCTGAATATGCATTTCAGTAATGGCTGCGCCCAGCATATGCCCGGCTTCAAGAAAGTTCATTTTAAAACCTTCAAAGAGTTCCGTAGGGTGATTGAAGTCCACCTCTTCAAGAAGCGTCAATGCCCCTTCCGCATCCTTGGAGGTATAGAGCGGCTCGATGGGCCCCAGCCCCTTCCTCTGTCTTTTCTTGTTTTCCCATTCCGCGTCCTGTTCGTGGATGTAGGCAGAATCCATGAGAAGAATCCTGCATAGAGCAGCTGCCGGTGGAGTTGCAATGATCCTTCCCCTGAAGCCTCTCTTGTAAAGCAGAGGAATACGTCCGCTGTGATCGATATGTGCGTGAGAGAGTATAAGATGGTCAATTGTGGACGGGATATAGGCAAAAACATCATTTCCCTTGTCTTTTTCATCTCTGCCCTGATACAAGCCGCAATCCAGCAGCACTCTTTTGTCTCTGACTCTCAATAAATGACTGGATCCTGTCACGGTTCCTGCACCACCTGAAAATTCTATACGCATAAACGGTCCTCCTTCTCTCTTGTTACCACTATTATATCAACATTTATCAGATATTTTTGTTAACATTCAGTTTATTGATGCTTTATGATAACGTATTCTGTTTTGTTACTAGTACAGTTTCAGATGAAATTTAATGCTGAAACTAAAAAAGCATGGATTTCCATGCTTTTTCGATGTCCTTACTGTACTAATTTTTGTTTTAGTTTATTTGGAGTACTTTTCAATAAGCTCGATTATTTTATTCGTCGCGCCACTGAGTTCTGACTCTTCCATGTGACTGATAAATTTTTCCCGATCTTCATGGAGCTTCATGATGCTCATCTTCAGCGATACATCAGTGAGCTCCTCTTCCACGAGAACCATGGAGTATCCGTTTTTGTAGAAACTTTCCGCATTCTCGATCTGATCCCCTCTGCTGGCTCCCTTGGACAAGGGAATCAGAAGATTCGGTTTGCGCAGTGCAAGAAACTCGAAGATGGAGTTGGATCCGGCTCTTGATACAACAAGATCCGCAGCCGTGAGAATATCCTTCATCTCTTCCACCACATACTCATACTGCTTGTATCCTTTCGTTTCCAGCAGACTTTCATCCAGATTGTTCTTTCCGCAGAGATGGATGATGTTAAAGATTGGAAGAAGTTCAGGCAGGATTTTCCGAAGAGACTTATTGATCTTTACAGAGCCTATACTTCCACCCATGACCAGGAGCACCGGTTTGTCATCTGTAAATCCCGCAGCCTTCTTGGCACGACTGCCATCTCCTTTATAAAGGTCTTCTCTGATCGGACTTCCCACAAGAATGGCTTTCTCTCCGATTTTCGCCACTGTATCCGGGAAAGTGACGAGAAGTCTGTCCACAAAACGGGATGCCAGTTTATTGGCTAGCCCTGGTGTCAGATCCGATTCATGGGCAAGCACAGGGATTTTCAGGAAACTGGCCGCCGCAACCACAGGTACACTTACAAATCCCCCTTTGGAGAAGACGATATCCGGTTTTTCTTTTCTCAGAATATGAATCGACTGGAGAAATCCGGCTCCCACTTTGAAAGGATCCGTGAAATTCTTCAGATCAAAATATCTTCTCAGTTTTCCGGAAGAGATGCTGAAATAGGGAATCTTCGTTTTTCCGATGATCTCTTTTTCAATCCCGTTTTTTGATCCGATATATTCGATTTCATAGCTGAGCTGGCGCAGTTTAGGTACAAGAGCAAGATTCGGATTCACATGTCCTGCAGTACCTCCACCAGTCATAATAATCTTTTTCATACTTTTTCATTTCCTCTCTACTTCAAACAGGCCGGTCCGTCAGATTACTTCCCTGTGCCTTTGCCGTATTTTCAAACATCTTTATTATACCAAATATTTCCATACGAATTCACAAATATTTCACCATGTAAATGTATACACCTGAAAACAGGACAATGCTCTTTTCATTTTCTTTGATATAATAGTCTCATCAGTTAGGAAAGTCAGGTGAAAGTCATAAAACTAGTAGAAATAATAGCCATAGATGAACTGCAGTTTCAAAATTACATAGATTCCTGGCATAACCAGAAGGAACGTATTTCACCTTCTTCCTGTGAGACAGGTACAATCTCATTCCAGAAATGGAAAGAGACACAGCTGATCCTGGCTCAGGAGGACAATCATCCGGCAGGGATGGTTCGTGCAGAAACGCTTTTCCTCATAGAAGACAACGGATACATCATCGGTGCAATCAACCTCAGGTACGCCATGACGGAAGATCTTCTGAAGTTTGGCGGTCATATGAGTTTTGGCATCAGGCCGGAAGAAAGAAAAAAGGGATATGCCTTCATCATGATCAAACTCGCACTGAACAGGCTTCGGGTCAATGGAATCACAAAAGCCCTAGTGACCATCACAAGGGACAACAAGCCCGCTCAGCGGACCATACGGAAAATAGGTGGAAAACTGGAAAACGCATATGAATCAAAAGGAAATGTCATAGACCGATACTGGATCAGTCTATAAGATCAAAACCGGAAATCCGACAAGAGGAACCTCAGCCTGGCTGGGGTTCCTCTTGTTTTCCGTCAGGCTTTTGAAATATCAGGAAAACTGAACTTCTCCGGCAGCGTCATCCGTCTGGAGGGTCTTATCATCCATCCCGCTTCAGGATCGTCTTCCACATGAAGCCCTTTCAGCTTCTCTTTCGGCGCAAAATGACAGACGACCCTTTCAGCATGCTCCGGCAGAATGCTTTCCATGACGTTCTCCAGGTTGTATGGCTTCGTGGAAAGCACATCATAGAGATGCAGTTCATTCTCCTGCATCTCAGACAGGACCAGAAGCTCCTCTGAAATTCTATAGATGCATCGGTCGAAGCCGTGTACGTAGTAGAATGCGAGAATGTGCTCATCATCCACGGCTGAAATTTCTGCGGATAAGGGAAGTGAGGTCCTCTTATGGGCAAGAAGTTCTTCAAGCGTAAGCATTTCAGGCTTCAGAGATACTCCGCCTCTTCTGAAGGCAGAAGCATCTACAACGAATCTCCGGGTTTTCACCGGACGAAATCCGCAGCGTGCATAAAGTGGAACCGCTTTTTCATCCGCTGCCAGAAAAAAGAAACCTCACTTTTCCTCATACTCCTCAAGAACACGTTCCATGAGTCTACCTGCAAGCCCCTGCCCTCTGAAGGAAGGCTCCGTCATGACGGTTCCGATCTGGATGGCATTCTCAATTTCACCTTCCACGAGAAGTTTCATGGTATTCACTGAGACATTGGCGATGATCCTGTCTTCATGGCGGAAGCTGCAGGGCACATAATGCCCGTTCCACCCCCCTGCCGCATACCACTTCTCGAAGTTGATGCCGAAGGTCTCCATGGCCAGCGCTGAAAAGGATCGCCTAAGCACTTCATTTTCCTTGTAATTCATGACCAGCTGATATTCCATGGTCACGCACCTCCTGTTTTCATGATAAATCAGATCTCTTTTCTGATTATATCGCAATAAGAAGCAGTCTGTATCCTGTAAAGTGAAAAAGAAGCTCTGTCAGCACTTCATATGCTGCAGAACTTCTTCATCAATCGGGTAAATTGAACATATATACAAAGACAGACTCGGGTTTATCTGTCGATGTTATCTCTTAGTCCCATGAAAATCTCCACCTGGTCCTTATAAGGGAAACCTTCCATGTCTCCTTTTACCAGTGTCGCCATAGCGCCCACTGCATTTGCGCGTTTCGCGCAGTCAACCAGTGAAAGATTCTCCAGGTATCCTGAAAGGAATCCCGCAGCATAGCCGTCTCCGGCACCAACGGTATCCACAGGCTGGTCAACTGTGTAGCCCTGAACGAATTCCTCTTCGTCCTTGCTTTTCACATAGCATCCGCTTTTTCCAAGCTTGAGGGCTACAATCTTCACGCCCATATCGAGGAATCGGTCGCATACTTCCTTCGGTTCCTCTGTTCCAAGAAGAAGCTCCGCTTCGTCTTTTCCAGGGAAAATGATGTCTGACAGCGCCGCCATTTCCAGGATGTATTTTCTTGCTTCTTCCTTTGACCAGAGCTTCAGTCTGATGTTCGGATCAAAAGAGATGGTGACGCCGCACTTTCTGGCTTCCTTCACCGCATGGAACACCGCTTCTCTGACTTCTTCAGAAAGCGCCAGGGAAATCCCTGTCACATGAAGGATCTTCGCACTGCAGATGTAGTCCATATCCAGATCGTCAATGGACAGGTGACTCGCCGCTGATCCCTTCCGGTAATAATACACATTGGGATTCACCGTGGAGAATCTTTCCTTGAAAAGAATGCCGGTGGTTCTGTCGGGATCCTTCTTCACTCTGGACACATCCACTTCTTCCCCCATGACGGTGGATTTGATGTATCGTCCGAACTCATCTTCTCCAAGCTTTGAAAACCAGCCTGCCTTGTGTCCAAGTCTTGCCAGTGCAATGGCCACATTGGACTCCGCGCCACCGATGGATTTTGTGAATGTCCCCACATAACGCAGGGGACCCTGGGTTTCCGGGTTGAACAGCACCATGGTTTCGCCAAAAGTTACTACTTCCATGAATTACCTCTGTACTCTTCCGGATCCGTCTCCGCCTGCCAGGGCAAGAACTTCTTCCTTTGTTACGTGATTGGTGTCTCCAGGAATGGTGTGCTTCAGCGCAGATGCCGCCACACCGAATTCCAGCGCCTCCTGATATGGCATTTCCGTAACCAGTCCGTAGATGAGACCGGATGCGAAGGAGTCTCCTCCACCTACACGGTCCACGATTCTCAGTTCATACTTCTTGGAAAGATAGGATTTTTCTCCATCATAGAGGATCGCGGACCAGCCGTTATCCGATGCGGAGTAGCTTTCTCTTAAAGTGGAGGCCACAAGCTTCACGCCGAACTTCTCGATGATCTGTCTTGCCACTTCTTCGTAGGCTCCGTGACTGATTTCTCCCTTGCTGATGTCTGTATCGGCTGCCTTGATGCCGAATACCTTTTCCGCATCTTCTTCATTTCCGATGCATACGTCCACATATTCCATCAGTCCGGTCATGACTTCCTTGGCCTTTGCCTCACTCCATAGTTTCTTTCTGTAGTTGAGATCCACTGAAACAGTGATATTCTTGGCTTTGGCAGCCTTCAGCGCTGCCAGAGTCAGTTCTGCAGCATCATCGCTTAATGCAGGTGTGATGCCTGTGAAGTGGAACCAGTCCACCCCATCAAAGATCTCATCCCAGTTGAATTCATCGGCCTTCGCTTCCGCGATGGCTGCATGCGCTCTGTCATAGATGACAGTGGATGCTCTCTGGGATGCTCCTGTCTCCAGGAAGTAGATGCCGAGTCTGTCTCCGCCGCGTGCGATGAAGCTTGTATCCACACCGTATCTTCTCAGGGAGTTCACTGCGCTCTGACCGATTTCATTCTTCGGCACCTTTGTGACAAATCTGGTATCCAGACCATAGTTAGATAAGGAAACACAGCAGTTCGCTTCGCCTCCGCCATAACAGACATCAAAACTGTCCGCCTGAACGAATCTCTCGAATCCGGGTGTGGAGAGTCTCAGCATGATTTCTCCTAATGTTACTACTCTTTTCATCTTATTCATCGACTCCTTTACTTTCTTGCTTCTCTGATCTTTTCGACAAACTCTTTTGCGATTTCCGTGATTTTATCATAATCACCGGTCTTGGCTGGTCCTGTAAGGTCTCCACCAACACCTACCGCAACGCATCCGTTCTTGATCCATTGACCTACGTTATCAAGACTTACTCCCCCTGTAGGCATAAGCACCGTCTGAGGAAGAGGTCCTTTGATGGCCTTGATGAAATCAGGTCCGAAAGCACTTCCAGGGAATACCTTGATCACATCGACACCCGCTTCCATGGCTGTAATGATTTCTGTCAGGGTCATGCATCCTGCCATGTAGGGAATCTGGTATCTGTTGCACAGCTTTGCTGTCTCCAGATCGAATCCCGGGCTCACGATGTATTCCGCACCAGCAAGAATGGCGATTCTGGCAGTTTCTGAATCCAGAACTGTTCCTGCACCGATGATGAGCTCTTCCTTCTTGAACTTCCTCTTGAGAGATGTGATCACATTCTGTGCTCCTGGTACGGTGAAAGTCACTTCGATGGCTGGAACGCCACCTTCTATGCAGGCCTTACTGATCTTCTCCGCCTGCTCTTCGCTGTCTGCTCTTACAACGGCAACAATTCCTGCATCCATGATTCTGGTCAGTGTTTCAATTTTAGGGATCATAGTTTGCCTCCTTCATATTTAAGTTCCATAATGTGGAACACGGTTCCATAATTTTACTACAGGTCTATTTTACTCCATAACCATCTCCATTTGCAATCGGTTTATGAAGAATTTCATTTTATTTCGAAAAATATCCCAATTCCTGAGAAATCGCCTTTTTCGCATCCAGTATATACGCAGAAAGTTCCGCCACCTTCTCATCCGTCATTCTCTGCACAGGACCCGAAATGCTGAAAGCGGCAACGGGCCTGCTTGTGTAATCCAGCACCGCAGTACCCATGCATTTCACGCCCAGTTCATTCTCCTGCCGGTCCATGGCATATCCCTTTTTCCGGATATCATCGATCTCTTTCATGAATGAAGCGAAATCCGTGATGGTGTAATCCGTCATTTCAGTGATCTCGATCTGATTCCAAATAGTTCTGATTTCTTCATCCTCAAGACAGGACAGCATGGCTTTTCCCACGGAAGTGGAATACAGTGTCCCCTTCTTGCCGATATTGGAATACATCCTCACCGTGTTTTCCGATTCCACTTTATCCACATAGAGAATTTCATGTCCGTCCATGATGACAAGGTGAATCACTTCTCCCGAGAGGTCTCTCAGTCTTTCCAGATAAGGTCTTGCCACTTTAAGGACATCCAGCTTCTCGATGGGTCTGGATCCCAGAATGAACATCTTCATGGTGAGATGATACCTGCCCGTCGCTTCATGCTGCTTCACATATCCGTTCTGGATCAGTGTGCTTAGGAGTCTGTGGACGGTGCTCTTTGAAAGGTTCACCCGCTCACCGAGTTCCAGAAGACCGATCCCGTCCACATGCTGGGACAGCACTTCCAGCACTTGCATGGCTCTGTCGATGGATTGTACTGTATCCGCCAAAGAATCACCCCATTTCTTTCTCGTTGAAGATTTCTCTGATCTTGTCATTTAGAATTTCAGCCATTCTGGCATGCCCTTCTTCATCCAGATGCATATGATCTGTTTCCCCCATCTTCAGATGCTGCCCTGCATCAAGAAAATGGAATCCGTTCTCCTTGGCCATTTCTTTCAGATAAGGCACCATATCTCTTGATTTTCTGTCCGCATCGCGACCCATGGACAAATAGGCATCCACGTGCATATAGTCTTTTCCGATCGGTGCCGGAGCAACGATGAGAATTTCGGGGTCTCCTTCGTTTCTGCCCACTCCGTTGTGCAGCACTTTGCCTGCGAGTCTTATGATGCCCATGGCGATGTTATGGGGCGTCATGCTGTACCGTTCCTTTGAGTCGTTGGTACCCAGCTTAATGAGTACAAGATCCAGAGGTTTGTGGGTCATGATGCAGGGATAGATATAGTCCAGTCCCTTCAGACCCTCCTTCAGCTGATCTTCGCAGACTGCGTTTCTGCCGTTCAGGCCTTCCTCTATGATTTCATAATCCTCTCCCAGATGCTTCTGGAGTTTTCTTGTCCATCGGATCTCCTTCGAAAATCTCTGTTCGTCTTTGGCGTTGAATCCCCATGTATTGGAATCTCCAAAGCATAATACTCTCTTTTCCATTAAAGTCTTCTCTCCTTTTGTCATAGAATCCATTTTGGATCAATGTTTATTATCCTCTTTATTATCCTTGATAATGATAATGATTTCAATGCAGGACTGGAAGAATTGACGCCTAAAGTTTGAAAAAGGTTAT
>NZ_JBINJW010000038.1:0-14711 GCF_043951855.1 Proteiniclasticum sp. C24MP | reverse complement strand
GAACCCCTTAGGGATTCATGGGAATCCCTAAGAGGCAATTATAAAATCTTATTACGCCATTACAGCTTCTTTCTTTGCGTATTCAACGCCCTTATCAATGGCTTTCTTGTTCATTTCAAAGAATGCTTCCTTGCCGTGTCCCTTCAGGGCAGCCAGCAGAGCTTCTTCGGAGATGATCTGTGTCTTTTCCACAAGTGCGCCGAGAAGAACCATGTTGGCGATCTTCACGGAACCAATGGCACCGGCTTCATCCTGAGCTGGAATTCTGATGACTGTTACATCATCTCTCTTCACATCTCTTGTGACAAGATTGGAATCCAGAATGATCAGTCCGCCAGGCTTCACTGTGCTTTCGAACTTGTCCAGGGAAGGTCTGTTCATGACAACCAGTGTATCTGGCGCAGTGATGATGGGTGCACCGATTTCCTCGTCGGATACGATGACGGAACAGTTTGCTGTTCCTCCTCTCATCTCAGGGCCGTAGCTTGGGCACCAGGATACATTCATATCCACATCCATGCCGCCGAAAGCAAGGAACTTACCCATGGAGAGGATACCCTGTCCACCGAATCCTGCAAAAATAATTTCCTGTGTCATTATTTCGCCTCCTCTTTGCTCAAGTCCTTCTTCACGCCTAATGGGTAGTAAGGAATCATGTTTTCTCTCAGCCATTTCAGAGACTCTTCTGTATTGAGACCCCAGTTGGTAGGACAGATGGAAAGCACTTCAACCAGATTGTATCCTTTTCCGTCGATGGCATTCTGGAACGCCTTCTTGATGGCCTTCTTGGTCTTTGCAACGCCAGCCACCTTATCTACAGAAACTCTTTCGATGTAGTAGGACCCGTCCAGCTGTGCAACCATTTCGGAGAATCGGATGGGATACCCCTGTGACGCCACATCTCTTCCATAAGGTGATGTTTCGGTCTTCTGACCTGGAAGGGTTGTAGGTGCCATCTGGCCACCGGTCATGCCGTAGATGCAGTTGTTGACGAAAATGGTGACGATCTTTTCTCCTCTTGCAGCAACGTGAACCGCTTCCGCTGTTCCGATGGCCGCCAGGTCTCCATCACCCTGATAGGTGAATACGATCTTGTCGGGATTGGCTCTCTTTATTCCAGTAGCAACCGCTGGCGCTCTACCGTGCGCTGCTTCAAACATATCACATGCGAAATAGTCGTAAGCAAGTACCGAGCATCCTACCGGTGCAACACCGATGGTCTTGTCCACGATATCAAGCTCTTCCATAACCTCACCAATCAGTCTGTGAATGACACCGTGGGTGCATCCAGGACAGTAGTGTGTTGGAACATCCAGTAAGCCGTTTGTGGGCTTAAACAGAATTTCTCTATCCTTTAACTCCATTATTTATTCCCCCCTACAATTTCCATAGCCTTATCCAGTATTTCTTCTGGTGAAGGAACCATACCACCTGATCTTCCATAGAAGTGTACAGGCTTTCTGCCTTCCACGGAAAGTCTTACGTCTTCCACCATCTGGCCCTTGCTCATTTCCACAGCCAGGTAACCATGCTTGGTGTTTCCGATGGTCAGATCAAAAGCTTCCTGTGGGTATGGCCATAGGGTGATCGGTCTGATGAGACCCAGGTTTATGCCCTTTTCCTTGGCAAGTTTGATGGTGTTCTTGCAGATTCTTGCTGTGGTGCCGTAAGCCACCATGATGAGGTCCGCGTCTTCTGTATTCATCAGTTCATACTTGACTTCATTCTTTGTGATTTCATCATACTTTCTGCCCAGGTGATCATTGTGCATTTCCAACTCTTCACTCTTCAGGAACAGAGAGTTGATGACATTGTGCTGTGCTCTTCCGTTTCTGCCGTTGGCAGCCCATGTCTTTTCAGGAAGGACTCTTGTGGATGTGGAAGGTCTGAATTCAACAGGCTCCATCATCTGACCCAGCATTCCGTCTCCCATGATCATGACCGGTGTTCTGTACTGGTCTGCCACATCAAAGGCTTCTGTGATCAGGTCCACCATTTCCTGAATGGAGGATGGTGCGAAGACGGGCATATGGAAATCACCATGTGCTCCACCCTTGGTCGCCTGGAAGTAGTCAGACTGTGCAGGCTGAATGCCGCCTAGTCCTGGACCTCCTCTGACGATATTGATGATGACGCATGGAAGCTCCGCTCCCGCGATATAGGAAATTCCTTCTGCTTTCAGTGAGATTCCAGGTGAAGATGAACTGGTCATGCATCTGACGCCTGTACCTGCAGCTCCGTAAATCATGTTGATGGCTGCAATTTCACTTTCCGCCTGCAGGAACACTCTGTCAATTGTAGGCATCTTCTTCGCCATATAGGCTGCGACTTCTGTCTGTGGTGTGATCGGATATCCGAAGAAACACTGGCAGTTGGCTCTGATGGCCGCTTCTCCAATGGCTTCGTTTCCCTTCATGAGAACTTTTTCACTCATTTGCTCTACCCCCTATTTATACACTGTAATAACAAGATCTGGACACATTCTTCCACAGGATGTACATCCTATGCACTTTTCCATGAGTTCATCCGGAATGCCGGCGGGTCTGTACCCCTTCTCATTCAATCTGTCCGTGAAACCGATAATCTTCACAGGACAGGCAATCACACACTGTCCGCAGCTCTTGCATCGTTCTTCTCTAAATACAACTTTTGGCATATCATATCCCCCTTAATATTTTAATTCCATGGTGTTTTCATGAAAATGTCGATGGGAAGAAGCTCCCCATGTAACTTACCCTCTAATGAATCTGCCAGATCTCTTCTGGCCACGGTGTATAGATGCGGTATGCCAAGTTCTTTTGACAGATCATGAACAATTGCATCTCCCTTGATGATTTCCTCCGCGGTGGTCTCATAGGAGAGATTGGTATTGGAAATCAGATGCGTCACCTTCAGTCTTGAGGATCTTTCGATGCTCGCGATGTACTCCTTGATTCCCTTTTCGTCCGGTGTGAAAGGTCTCTGGGTATTGATCACGAAATACATGCTGTAATCCGTTTTGATCAGCTCGTGATTATACTGCCCCAGTACCGTTGCACCCATATCGTCTCCGCCGATGTCCAGGATGAAGTTCGTATCTTTTTTTACAAAAATACTGGAAACTTCTCCAGGTACCACCATCAGCTCTGCATTGGACCATTCCGGATTTGCCGCAATGACATCAATGCCGTCTTTGGCCAAGGTGGCTTTAAAGTCTCTGATACAGAAGAAAGGATTGACGATGTCGATATCAACAAGTGCCACCTTTTTCCCCTCATGATTCAGTTTTTTCGCCAGGTTGATGGAAATCTCAGATTTCCCGCTGCCAAAATGCCCTGTGATGATTGTGATTCTTTCCAAGTGGCATCCCTCCATTTTTACTGTACCTTTATTTTATTATAAAATCTTCCCTTAATCTAATTTCCAATTTCATGGCAAAATCCTGAATTGGTTTGAAGATTCATGTCTACATCGGTCAGCAAAGCGGATTTTCACAACAGAAACCGTAGTTTGTTATCAATAACCCCTGTATACCTTTACAAATCACGATTTTTAACTTTTTTTAGATTTTTTCACTTTATATTGTCAATTTGATAATATTTTGTCATGGTTTCGTATTTTCACATATTATTCGTAGGTGATGGCTTCCTCTTCCCCGGAAAGGACTCTGTTGGCCGCTTCAGCCAGCGCCAGCAGCTCGTCTTCTCCTGGATAGACCACAACTTCCGCAATGAATTCCACTCTTTCTCTGATCAGCTTCACCATCAGCTTGGAATAGGCGATTCCACCCGTAAGGATGATGGCATCCACTTTCCCGCTAAGAACCGCTGCTGCAGCGCCCACTTCCTTGGCCACCTGATAGCCCATGGCGGAATAGATCTTCATGGCATAGGCATCTCCCGATGCTGCCTTCTCTTCCACTTCTCTTGCATCATTGGTGTCCAGGTAGGATACGAAGCCTCCCTTTCCAGTGATCATCTTCAGCACTTCGGACTTCTCGTGGGTTCCTGCATAGCACAGCTCCACAAGGTCTGCCACTGGAAGGCTGCCGCTTCTTTCAGGAGAGAATGGACCATCGCCGTTCAGCGCATTGTTCACATCAATGACTCTGCCCTTCTCGTGTGCACCAACGCTGATGCCTCCACCCAGGTGAACCACGATGAGATTAAGGTCTGCATAGCTGACACCCTTCTCCTTCGCATATCGCTTCGCCACCGCTTTCTGGTTCAGCGCATGGAAGATGCTCACTTTCTCAAAAGCCTTGTGTCCGGAGATTCTTGCCAGATCTTCCATCTCGTCCACAACCACAGGATCCGCAATGAAAGATTCCTTTCCGAATTCTGTGCCGAGACCATGGGCGATGATGGCACCGAGATTGGATGCATGCTCGCCCTTGATGCTCTTTCTGAGATCGGACAGCATGGCTTCATTCACTCTGTAGGTACCGCTCTTGATAGGTTTCAGAAGGCCCCCTCTGCCCACGAAGGCATCGAAGGAGTCCAGGCGCTCATTGTTCTCTGTGAGGATTTTCTTGATTTCGTCTTTTCTCCACTCGAACTGGTCGATGACCTTCTTGAAGCTGTTGATGACGGATGCTTCGTGTCTCAGCGTGAAGGACTTCACTTCTCTGTTGTCTTCGAAGATTCCGATTTTCGTTGATGTGGACCCCGGATTGATGATAAGTAGTTTATTCATAAATTCTCCCCTTTTGTACTATACAATCTTTTCTGATCTGATCTGTCTGCGCTTACGCTATTTCACGGATGCATTGAGAACCGCCATGGCAATGGAGTTCACTTTGCTTTCGAAGGAATCTGCTCTGGATGTGACAACCACAGGCGCCTTGGCACCTAGAAGCACCCCACCTGTCTTGGCGTATGCGGCATAGGTCAGGGACTTATACAGCACATTGCCGGATTCGATGTTCGGCATCAGAAGAATATCCGCATGTCCTGCCACCGGGCTCTTGATGCCCTTATGCTCTGCAGCTTCCACGCTCAGCGCATTGTCCAGCGCCAGAGGTCCGTCCACGAGGCAGCCTTTGATCTGTCCGCGGTCGTTCATCTTGGAGAGCATGGCCGCATCGATGGTGGCCTGCATGGCTTCATTCACCACTTCCACTGCGCATACCACCGCCACCTTGGGCTTCTCTACGCCCAGACTGGTCACGAAATGCACTGCGTTATTGAGGATGCCTACCTTTTCCTTCAGTCCAGGATAGGTATTCATGGCCGCATCCGTCACAAAAAGCATTCTGTCATAGCCTTCCACTTCAAAGGCTGCCACATGACTGATGAGGTTTCCTGTGGCCAGGCCTTTTTCCTTGTCCAGCACTGCTCTTAAGAGGGACTTGGTATCCACAAGACCTTTCATGAGAATGTCGCATTCTCCCTCACGCACCAGATTCGCCGCGATCTTCGCTGCCTGTGCGGGGCTCTTCTCGTCGATGATTCTGAATTCATCATTGATATGAAGCTCTTTCAGAAGGCTTTCAATCTTCACCTTTTCGCCCACCAGAACCGCATTGCAGAGTCCCATCTCCTTCGCCTTGGCCACAGCCTGAAGGACCGGTTCGTCCTCTGCCGCTGCCACGGCAATGGTTCTCATACGGCCACTGCCTTTTACCTTTTCATAGATCTCACTAAAACTTTTCACTTAGTATTTCCTCCCTGTAACGCAATGGTTCTTCTTCATTCATCAGCACTCTTCTTGCTCCCTCATAGAGAGACTTCATTTCCAGTTCACCCGGCACCAGTTCCACCGGTGCGATGAAGGATACATATTCCTTGATCATGCCCGTCATGAGACTGGAGTAGGCAAGCCCTCCGGTGATGATGATGGCCTTGACATCGCCTTTCAGCACCGCAGCACAGGCTCCGATCTCTTTCCCGATCTGATAGGCCATGGCCTGGTACACCTTCGCCGCATAATCATCTCCGTCATGGATCATTCTCTCCACTTCTCTTGCATCACTGGTGCCCAGATGGGAAATAAGACCCGATCCTCTCTGGAACTTCTTGAGCAGGCTTCGCTTCTCATAGTCCTTGTCATAGGCATATTTCACGAAAACGCCCAGAGGAAGCGTTCCGACACGCTCCGGACTGAAGGGTCCTCCGTGGTTGGCGTTGTTCACGTCCACCAGTTTTCCTTTTCTCAGCGGTCCTATTGAAAAGCCTCCGCCAAGATGCGCCACGATGAAGTTGTCCTCATTGAAGTCATAGCCTTTCTCCCGGCAGACTTTTCGTGTGGCACCCTTGATATTGAGATAATGGGCAAGAGAGCCTCTCTCTTCGCCCTTGAGCCCTGTGAATCTGGCCAAGTCATCCATCTCGTCGCAGGAGACCGGGTCCACGATATAGGCGCTCACACCGGCTTCGTCGGCGATTTCCTTGGCAAGAATCGGTCCCAGATTGGACGCATGTTCTCCCTGCACCGCATTTTTCAGATCGTTTATCATATCCATATCCACAAGATAGGTTCCCCCGATGATGGGCTTCAGAAGTCCACCCCGGCCCACAACGGCTGCCAGGTCTTCCTTCCTGATTCCTTTTTCACGCAGGACGGAAACGATGGCTTCTCTTCTCATGGCATCCTGATCCGCTATATGGTCGTATTTCCTGATTTCTTCTGCGCTGTGCTCCACCACTTCCGTATGAATCTCCATGGATTCCGTGCTGTAAATGGCAATCTTTGTTGAAGTTGAACCTGGATTAATTACCAAAACATATTTCATGTGTTTTCACCCCCAAACTATTTCCTTATAATCATATCAGAAACCCTTTACATTTGAAAACACCTAAAACTCGCTTATTTTCAACCCATCTGTTAAAAAATCACAAAAAAAGTAGGACTATCGTTAGTTGATTCTCATTTTCTGACCATTTATCGGATTTTTAATGCGAAATTGTCAAAAATGAGTGATTCAAGATAGTCCTGATATTTCTATATTTATTCAATATACTATATATCTAAAGGCTGGTACTTACTGATCACCGCTTCCGCGATTTTCAGTCCATCCACTGCGCTGGAGATGATGCCTCCCGCATAACCGGCCCCTTCCCCTGCAGGATATACGCCTCGAACTTGAGCACTCTGCAAGCTTTCGTCTCGGACGATTCTCACGGGAGAGGAGGTTCTCGTCTCCACTCCGGTCATGATGGCGCCATGCCCAGTGAATCCTTTGATCTTTCTGTCAAACTCCGTAAGTCCTGTCTTCAGAGCTTGCGTGATGGCAGAAGGAAAGAGTGCGCCAAGATCTGCAAACTTCACCCCAGGCATGTACGAAGGGAGTACCTCTCCAAAGGAAGTGCTTATTCGCCCTTCCAGAAAATCCTCCACCTTCTGGACAGGCGCATGATAATTGGCACCACCCATCTGGAAGGCCTTCTTCTCCAGTGCTCTCTGAAAACGGATTCCGTTCAGCGGGTGGGGGCCATAGTCTGCTGGCGTCACGGAAACCACCACAGCGGAATTGGCATTTCTTCCATCTCTTGCATGGTAGCTCATGCCGTTGACCGCAAGCATGCCCTCCTCGCTGGATGCCGGAACCACCAGGCCCCCTGGACACATGCAGAAGCTGTAGACCCCTCTGGCGTCCTTTGCCTTGGCCGTGAGTGAATACTCAGCGGCTTTGAGCTTCGGATTCAGATGCACGCTGCCGTACTGGCTTTCATTGATTCTCCACTGCAGATTCTCCACACGCACACCCACAGCCATGGACTTGGCGATCATGGTGAATCCCCTGTCAAAAAGCATGTCATAGGTATCCCTGGCGCTATGGCCTAAAGCCAGCACCAGCACTTCACAGGGAATCTTCTCCTTGTTCGCTGTGATGGAAACCACTTTTCCGTTTTTCACTTCAATGTCTTCCAGTTTCGTCTCGAACCGGACTTCCCCGCCAAGGGCGATGATCCTTTCTCTGATGCTTTTCACCACGTCCTTCAGAAGGTCCGTGCCCACATGGGGCTTCGCCTGGAAGGAGATTTCCTCCGGTGCTCCGGCTTCAATGAGCTTTTCAAGAACCTCTCGCACGCGGATGTCCTTGATCCTTGTGGTGAGCTTTCCGTCTGAATAGGCGCCTGCTCCCCCTTCTCCGAACTGGATGTTCGATGAGGTGTCCAGTATCCCCTTCTCCATGAAAAGATCCACGGCGCGGTCTCTTTTTTCGATCTCCTGCCCTCTTTCAATAACCAGGGGACGATACCCTTCCTCCGCCAGCTTCAGCGCCGTGAAGAGTCCGGAAGGACCCAGTCCAACCACCACAGGGCGCACGCCAAGCTTTTCACTTCCAGGCATGACCTTTTCCGGTTCCTTCTCTTCATAGAAGGAGACATTTCTATGTCTTGCTTTCCGGAGCACTTCCTGTTCACGCTCTGTTCGGACCAGAATGCTGTAGACGAATTTCAGCGGCTCTTTCCGCGCATCCACAGATTCTTTTACAATCCGTATTTCTCTGATCTCCTCTTCTGAGATTTTCAGCATTTTCGCCGCTTTTCTCACAAGATCCTCTTTCTCTTCTTCTAAATAAAGTTCTATGTTATTGATTTTAATCATCTGTTTTCACTCCAAAAATGGAAGCCCGAAGGCTTCCACTTATATGCTAAGGGGTTTCAGTATTGGTCGGGGTCTCTTCCTCCGGTGGCGCTTCCTCCGGATTCTCCTCTGGAGGTATTTCATTTTCATCTCTGATGATCACCGTGATGGTTTCCGGTGTCGTGGAAACCAGACCGATGTTTTCCGGCAGTCCGATCTCTGGTGTGATTTCATGTTCTCCCGGCTCAAGACCCGAAAGATCGATTTCTACGGTGATGCCCGCTTCCGTCAGCGCTTCCAGTGGGTCCTGCGGTCCACTCACCGTCACCTCCACCGTATCTGAACTGAACTCCGCCGTAAGGCCCTCTGCAAGACCCAGAACCGAAATGCTCTTTTCAAGGGTCCTCGATTCGTAGGCTCTGACTTCAAAGGATACCGTTGCGGTGCTTCCACCGTTTATGGAGATGATTCCATCTGGAATCACAAGATTCTGTATGACATCCGTCGTTTCCGTGAGGCTGGCCAGATTGAACTCCGCCGTTCTGATTTCATTCACCTGTTCCAGCAGTCCATCCGGTCCTGCAATGAGGAGTTCTCCCGGTGCCACGGAGCTGCCCAGAAGTTCATAGCCATCTCCGATTTCTCCCGATGTGTCAATGACAACCGGAACGGTCTTTGTTTCAAAGACCTCCACATTGACTTCCACATAAAGGGGAGAAACAATCACATGATTTACTTCATTCCCATTCTCATCGATGGGCACAAGAGATACGATTTCCTTATAGTCGATGTCCAGATTCTCTCTGCTTCCTCTCGCTGCAAGGGCAGTGACTCTGTTGACGTATTCCGCCGGTCCTTTCACTGTAGCAGAGCTTGGATTGAATGTGATGCCGGCAACGAAATGTTCTTCCGCCGCCACCGCTTCATATTGAGATACGATGGACACTTCTCTTTCCAGATAATCATCCAGATAGATGATGGCCTTCACATTGCTGCTGGGTGTCACATCAATATCCGAAGGATAAGAGGTGATCTCGATGGGCACTTCATTGGGGCCTGCCTTCAAGGCGATATCATCCAGGTCTGCAATGACCCTGAAATTACTGGCCACACTTCTGTATACTTCCGATGCGGGTCCCTTCACAGTCAAGGTGACCATCACATCCTGGTTGGGGAGAAGCGCAAGATTCTGCTCATCGATGTTCTCCAGATTCTCCAGTCTTACGGGCACATTATACACCCTCATGGTCTTGATGGGATTCTCCACATTGATGATGTAGATCCACAGACTGAATGAAAGGATTAGGCTGATGATTTTCAGGAGGATGTCCGATCCTTTTTGCTTAGCCATTGATCCATCCTCTCCTTCCATGTCTGTTTTTTCTGAATCTTACTGGTGAGTATCTTCACCAGAATCTTCTGCAGCCTGTCCCTGTCATAGTTTCTGACAAGCTTTCCGTTCAGCGCCAGAGAAATGGTACCCGTTTCCTCGGAAACGATGAGTACCAGTGAATCCGATACTTCACTCAGTCCCAGGGCTGCTCTATGTCTTGTACCCAGTTTCTTGCTGATGTCCTTGTTGGTAGTCAAGGGAAGCACACACCCTGATGACATGATGCGGTCTCCACGAATGATGGTGGCTCCGTCATGCAGTGGGGTATTGGGCACAAAGATATTCTCCAGCAGGGAGCTGGAAACAAGGGCATCGATTCGGATTCCCGTTTCGCTGATGTCCCCTAGACCTGTGTCCTGCTCGATGACAATCAGGGCTCCCGTTTTCGTCTTACTCAGATTGTCCATGGCCGCTACAATCTCGTTGACCACCTTGGTCAGGATATCCGTATCCCGCAGCACCCTCCGGTCACTGAAGGCGGAACGTCCGATATGTTCCAGCATTCTTCTGATTTCAGGCTGGAAGATGATGACCAGGGTCAGCACACCGATGGTAATGGTCTTCGAAATGATGGTGTAGACCATCGTCAGGTTGAAAATATAGCTTATGGGTATAAGAAGCAGTATCAGAATAATTCCTCGAAGGAGAAGCTCCGCTCTTGTTTCAATGATCAGCTTATACATTCTGTAGATGAGATAAGCCACGATCAGGATATCAATGACGGATGAAATATTAATATTTCGAACGGTATTCAGTATGGTATTGAGCGTTTCCAAAATGCACCTCCTCCTTTTTCACATAATTATGTCAATATACCTAAATTATACAATATAAAGGGCATCTATTGTGCACAATTTCCGCTTTTTCCAGATTTATTCATGAATTCGTCTGCGAAATTCAGAATTCATTCTGCAAATTTTAAGTTTTGCCATGCTCTCCTTCTCCAGGTAAGATTCTCTTCTTCCTGAAATATGCAGAAAACCCGAAGACTGCACTCCGGGTTTCTCATTCTACTTATTCTTTTCGATGAACGCTCTGATCTCTTCCTTTGGTCTGAAGCCCACAAGCTGTCCTACGATATTGCCGTTTTTAAACGCCAGTAGGGTCGGGATGCTTGCCACTCTGTATCTTGCTGCCTGCTGCGGATTTTCATCCACATTCAGCTTAACAAATTCCACATCATTTATTTCATCATTCAGTTCTTCAAATAGGGGTGCCAGCATCTTGCAGGGTCCACACCATGGTGCCCAGAAATCCACTAGAACCAGATTCTCATTTTTCAGTACTTCCTGCTCGAAGCTTTCTCCATTTACTGCCTTAATCATTTCTTTCCTCCTCAAAACATTATACTAACCATTATACACATTCTCTCTGTTTTTTGTAGGGGCGAAAATGAAAAATAACCCACATTTCACTTCCACATAAAAGAGATTCCCGCTCCCGGGCCTATTCATCAGCCTTCGCTGGTTTCGTAATTTTCCTTCATGTAGGTGATGGTTGTCCGGATCATCTTTTCAAGTTCTGACAGGTCGATATCACTGACCTTCTTCACATAGATGCAGGCCTTGCCCATCTTGAACTTGCCCAGGTTCTCCAGAAGGTACGCATGCTGCTCCATCCCCGTGTAGGTATAGAGACTGATGGCGGATTTTCGCGGAGAGAATCCGATCAGCGGCCAGTCGCCTTCCTGGCGGCTGCGCTGGGATTTGTAGTGATACTGTCCGAATCCGATGATGCTTTCCCCCCACATGACCGGTTCATACCCAGTGACCTTCTTCATGAACTCCAGAAGAAAGAGACTGTCCTTCACTTTCTGCTCTCCTTCAGCAAAGGAATGGATGAACTCCACCACATCTCGATCGTTTTTCTGTGTCTTAAGTGCTGCCATTTCTGCACCTCCCACAATATTTATGTATCTATCTGAAATCAATTCCCGATATTTCAGGCTAAACGTTTACATGACCTCTGCGAAGAACCTTTTACAAGGTTCCCGTTCTCCCTAGAGAGAATCCAGCCATTCCTGCGCTTTCACCTTCAGAATCTGGGTAATCTTCTCCTCACTGTAAGGACTTTCTGCTCCACCTCTCTGAAGAAGAACATATCTGTTGTTTCTCGTCCTGTAGAGAATTTCCTCATATCCTTTAGGATCGCCATAGTAGCCGTGTGTCACTCTTCTCAGTTCCGTCGCTGTTTCCAGGTTCGGTGTCTTTTTTACCATGGTTCATCCTCCTTTCCAATTCGGATAATCCATATTATACCATCCTTCACGAAATTCTTCAAAAGGCACGGTCCCCAGTGTCTTTCATGATTCTCGGAAGACATAGGAAAAGCCGGCTTCCGCCGGCTTAAAAGGATTTTCTATTTCTGTTCCAGAATGATCTGTTTCGCTCTCAGCATAGAGGATGCGGACATGGAGAACTCGTCCAGTCCATATTCCACCAGTGTCGGAATGGCGGTTTCATCTCCTGCCATTTCTCCGCACATGCCTACCCACTTTCCTTGTGAGTGAGCACCATCTATGGTCATCTTGATCAGTCTCAGCACTGCAGGATGCATCGGATCGTAAAGGTAGGATACCTTTTCACTCATTCTGTCTGCTGCCAGTGTGTACTGAATCAGGTCGTTGGTGCCTATGGAGAAGAAGTCCACATGCTTTGCCAGCTCATCCGCCATGACAGCCGCTGCTGGAATTTCAACCATGATGCCCCACTCAATGGAGTCACTGACTTCCTTTCCTTCCGCCTTGAGTTCCTTCGTGCACTCTTCCACAATCTCTTTGGACTTCTGGAATTCATCCAGGGAAGATACCATTGGGAACATGACCTTGAGGTTTCCGAATACGGATGCTCTTAATAATGCTCTCAGCTGAATCTTGAAGATGTCTGTACGATCCAGACAGAGTCTGATGGCACGATAGCCCAGGAACGGATTCATTTCGTTTGGCATGACCAGATAAGGAAGCTGTTTGTCTCCGCCGATATCCAGGGTTCTGATGACAACAGGTTTGTTCTCCATCTTCTCCAGTACATATTTATAGCTTTCAAACTGTTCTTCTTCTGTGGGCATTTCTTCCCGGTCCATGTAGAGGAATTCGGTTCTGAAAAGACCGATGCCATCTCCACCATTTTCCAGTACCTTGTGCACATCTTCAGGCTTCCCGATGTTTCCTGCCACTTCAATTCTCTTGCCGGACTTCGTCACTGCTTCCACTTCGATGAGCTTCTTCAGTTCTTCCTTCTCCTTGTTGTGCGCTTCCTGAAGGGCAATGAACTCGGTCACTGTATCATGGTCCGGATCGATGTATACTCTTCCTTCAATTCCATCCACGATGAGGATATCCCCGTTCTTCACCACTTCTGTGATGTCCTTCAGTCCCACTACCGCAGGAATCTCAAGGGTTCTTGCCATGATGGCGCTGTGGGAGGTTCTTCCACCTACGTTGGTCAGGAAGGCAATGACCTTTTCCTTGTCCAGCTGCGCGGTATCCGATGGTGTCAGATCGTCTGCCACCACGATAGTGTTGTTCTCTTCAATAAGGATGCTGTCTTCAATCCCTGCCAGATTATTCATGAGACGCTTGGAAACGTCCTTGATGTCTGCAGCTCTTTCTCTCATATACTCATCATCCATGGATTCGAATATGGCTACATAACTTTTCATCACATCATTGGTTGCCTTGATCGCGTTGCTGCCGTTGTTATCAATCTCCGCCTCGATTCCACCCATGAATTCGGGATCATCGAAAAACATCAGATGTGCATCAAACACCATGGCTTTTTCTTCGCCCATGGACTCGAATGCTTTCTTTCTGATTTTCTCCAGCTGGGTTTTTGAAGCTTCTGCTGCTCTTCTAAGGCTTTCCTTCTCTGCAGCCGCATCCTTCACTTTTTCATCTGTGATCTTCAGTTCCTCATGCTTCTTGATAAATGCCTGTCCTATGGCATATCCTCTTGACGCCGGTATTCCAATTTTCATATTAACCCTCCAAAATAAATTTGCTGTAGTGCGCTATATATTGTCTTGAAATTATTTGGTAGCCTTATTCTTTGTTTCTGATGTACTCCTTCACTCGTTCTTCCATGAAGGCAATGAGCTCTTCCACGGAATGGGTCTTGTTTTGACTGCACTCCTTGGCGGATTTGTCACAGAGAAAACACTTTCTGGGTTCATAATGCAGTTCGAATCTTGTGATGGCATATTCTTCATCAATATCATAGACATCAATATCCACGAACCTGCCCAGCTCATGATTCTGCTCGATGAAGACCGCATTCTCCTTCAGGGTTCTGGCATCTCCGCTAAGGACATAGAAAGTGGTAGGACCTTCCGGTGTATCATAGGTTTCTTCCGCAAGCATCTTATCATGAAAAAAAGCATCAAAGGTCTTCCTGATTTCTTCGATCACAAACCTTGTGGTCTCGTTGTTCTTCAGAACACCAGGATAATTGGCCCGTATGGTGATGACCGGCAGATTGTATGTATGGTGCAGCTTTTCAATGGTCTCACATTTTTTCACACGATAATTCACAAGCTTCTCGTACATTTCCTTTGTCATTTTCGGATGAACCTGTTTCACAGGCATGACAAACGTCTCATTTGTTTTCTTATTCTCCAAGTGATCTTCTCCTTGCTCTTATACATGAATTCCAACAGCAGAATATTGTTTTCGCAAGAAAACAGCCAGTAATTCTGTAAGCTCAGTTCAGTCTTCCCAAATAAAGCGGACATTCCATCGAAGCGTTTTCAGCATACTTCGTTTCTTTCATTATATCACAAGAGAAACAGGGAATTTTCCAATTATTTAGAA
>NZ_JBINJW010000037.1:0-15773 GCF_043951855.1 Proteiniclasticum sp. C24MP | reverse complement strand
ATTTAGAAAAAAAGAAATCACCAAAGGAAACCAAATCTTCCCCCCGGTGATTTCAGTGCATACAAAATAATTCTTCTTATGAATAGTTTACCGAACAATCCGACCTTAATCAAGGTGTCTTCTATCTATATAGGAAGAAAATGTTTCAGTGCTTTCTCCATTAGCGCTTCAGCCGGATTATTGCGGTAGACCACATCTCATCTTTCCGGTCCTTTCTCACATCCTCTGTGGTGTAGAGATGAAGTATCTCATAGTCACCCGCTTCCAGAATCATTTCTTCCAGAGATTCCAGTGTATGACAGAAGAACCTTCTGCCGTTTTTCTCATAGCTTCCTTGTCCGTACTTGAAGGACATGAAGAAAACGCCGTCATCATGGAGAAAACCCTTATACCGAAGTAGAACCGCTCTCTGCTTACTTTCTTCAACATGAAGCAGTGAGGCACAGGCCCAGATGCCATGGACTTTCTCCGATGGTTCAAACTCCAGGAAATCACAGTGGTAAACTGGAACACCCGAATGCTTTTCAGCAATCTCCACCATCTTCTCGGAATAATCGAAAGCCAGAACCTTGTATCCCTTCTCTTTGAAATACAACACATCTCTGCCCGATCCGCATCCTGCATCGATGATGGTCCCTCCTTCAGGGATGCAGGCAAGGAACTTCTCATAGTGCGCACTCATATCCGCATTGAGTGTCCCTTCCACAAAGTCTTCTGAATGCTTGTCATAATAATTGATTGTCTGCTTGTCGCTCATCTTTCTACCTCTTTAAAAAACTTCTCGCAAAATAGCGCTCTTCCAGCATTTCAAGTATATCGTACATGTGCGATATCATATCCTCACTCAAGCTTTCCTGTATACGATCATTAAACAGAAGACACTTAATTTCCCTATCGTGAATCAGGAGTTTTTTGGTGAGAAAGCGCACAGGCATCTCTAAGGCTTTTTTCAGATAGTCTTTCTGTGACCATGTTCTCCAGTTCTCATTTCCTCTGTTCATTTCAAGATCCAGCCCTCGTCTTGGATTGGATGTGTAAAATCTCATGAAATAATCACCCAGCTCCTCATAGGACACTGCGCCATCATTTTCAGTCAGTGCAAGCAGAACGGGAATCTTATAGGACCTGGACATGGAGGTTTTTTCCACTTTTCGAAGAAACCCTTCTACCTCTGTACCTATCCAGCTTTCTTCCACTTCATTGAGCTCTCCGATGGAAGAAAGATATCTCAGATAACCCTCTCTCATGAACTCTTTATGGTCCATATCAGAACCTGTGAATAGATCGGTCCTGGTGGGTCTTCTGCCCAGCTCGGCTTTCAATCTATAGAACTCATCTCTAAGTCTCTCAGTAAGCGGATCTCTTTTCTTCATTTCCTTGAACAGATCGATGACCCGAAGATCAAAGGTCACCTGGCACCCTACCGGATAATCCAGATCCTCCGGATGAACCACTCTCTTCTCACTCAGCATGGGATTCTTCCCCGCGAGAAGAAGCGGTTTGTAATGCGCCCTTTTGTAGTTCCCGATGAAGTCAATGACCGTAAGCCTTTTCTTGTCCTCATATTTTCTCAGTCCTCTGCCCAGCTGCTGAAGAAACACCACATAGGATTCTGTCGGTCTGAGAAACATCACCGTATCGATTTCCGGAATATCCACACCCTCATTGAAGATATCCACGGCGAAAAGCACATGAATCTTTTTCTCTCTGAACTTTTCCACAAGAAGTGCTCGGTCTGACTGGTGGCTTTCCATATTGCTGTGCACCGCCTCTGCAAGGACTCCTTTGCTTCTGAAGAAAGAAGCCATTTCTTCTGCATGCCCGATGGAAGCGCAGAAGCCGATGGTATGTGCTCCTCCATAATCCTTGTACTTATTATACACTTCCTCGGATCTCTCGTGGAGTCTGTAGGCTTTCTCCAGATCCTCAACAGCATATTTCCCGTTCACAGATTTCACCTGACTGTAATCCACCAGATCATAGACGCCTAGGTAGCGATAGGGGCATAGAACATCCCTGTTGATGGCAGAGGGCAGGCTCAGTTCATAGATCATATTGTTCTCGCATAGGGCAAGAATATCCTGATTATCCATTCTATAGGGAGTCGCTGTAAGACCAAGAAGAAACCTGGGACTGAAGTAATCAAGGACTTTTCTGTAGCTGTCCGCAGCGGCATGGTGAAATTCATCCACAATCATATAGTCGAACTGATCAGGCAGGAAATACGGGGATTTCAGATACTCTGCCCTGGAAAGAGTCTGCACACTGGCAAAAATGAAATCCGCATCCGGATTCTTCCACTGACCATTGAAGAGTGCCATACTTCTATCCGTATGAACATTTCTGAAACTCTCCATGGCCTGCTTGAGAATCTCTTCCCGATGGGCGATGAAAAGAACTTTCGAAGCGCCGAACTGTTTCGAGTCAAAGGCACTGATATAGGTTTTGCCAGATCCTGTGGCCGCTGCCACAAGTCCTCTCTCTATCCCTTCTTTTCTTGCTAAGTCCAGCTCATAAAGGGCTTCACTCTGAATCCCTCTTGGTTCAATCCGGGAAATCTCCTCTGCATCCGCGTTTTCATCGAACTCCGCTTCTCTGATGTATGCGGTTTTCTTCCAGCCGGCAGAATAGCTTCTGAGAAAATCCATATCCATTTCAGAGGATTCCTTCTCAAACAGGGCATCAAAGGAAGATTCAAACCTGTCCACTGATTCCTCATCATACTGCGCATCAATGATGTAGTTCCATTCCAGACCCATGATAAGTCCCATCCGTGAGATATTGGATGAACCCACATAGACGCGCCTTCCCATCTCCCCGTCGATGAAATAGCCTTTGGGATGAAAGGAATTCTTCCCGTTGTAGATTCTGATTTCCCCTCTATCCTGAAGCAGATTCTTCAGTCTGTAGAGCGCAGAGGGCTCTGTGATCCCAAGGTAGGTTCCTGTAAGAATCTCTACCCGGGCTCCCCTATTCAGCGCAGTCAGAAGACTTTCTTCTATGAGCTTCACACCGGATTCCATGATGAAGGATACGATGATCTTAATCGTATCCGCGCATCTCATATCCTCATTCAGAGACTCAATCAGATCTTCGTTTCTCCCTGTATATACTCTGCTTTTCATGTTCTCTCCCTTATTCTCCCGTGATTCAGTGACAATCATCATATCTTATGAATATTCTAGCATATTTCTCTCTGTAGGAAGATGGGATTTTAAATATATTCTCTCTATGATCGGATCCACGAAAAGAAGCCTGTCAAAAGCGACAGACTTCTCGTGATACATCTATTATCTTTCTTCTCTCTTCCAGTTGAGATATTCATCCCTGCCGATCTCATAGAGATCTTTTCCCTTGCTGTCGATGATCACCGTCACCGGGAAATCCTTCACTTCCAGCTTTCGGATGGCTTCCGGTCCCAGCTCCTCATAGGCGATGGTCTCCTGAGAAAGGATCCTCTTCTTGATGAGGGCACCCGCACCACCGATGGCAGCGAAATACACTGCGCCATGCTCCGTCATCTTCTTCTTCACTTCATCGTTTCTCTTTCCTTTGCCGATCATGCCCATGAGCCCCAGATTCAGGAGCCTCGGTGTATAGGCATCCATGCGAAGGCTTGTGGTAGGTCCTGCCGAACCGATGACTTCTCCTTCTCTTGTAGGCGTCGGTCCCACATAGTAGATCACAGCGCCCTGGATGTCAAAGGGCAGCTCTTCCCCACGGTCCAGTCTTTCCATGAGCTTTTTATGGGCCGCATCCCTGGCCGCGTAGATGGTCCCTGAAATGAGCACATTGTCTCCAGGTCTCAGGTTTTCCACATCTTCTTTTCTTAAAGGTGTCGTAAGTCTCACTTCCATTATAGAACAACCTCCTTATGTCTTGTGGCATGGCAGTTGATGTTCACAGCCACGGGAAGACCAGCGATATGGGTGGGATAATACTCGATGGCCACTTTTAGTGCGGTGGTCTCTCCTCCGAAGCCCTGGGGTCCGATGCCCATGGCATTGATTTTTTCCAGCAGCTCCTTTTCCATGTCCGCATAGTAAGGATTCTCATTGTACTCTTCCAGTCTTCTCATAAGCGCCTTCTTCGCAAGAAGCGTGGACTTGTCGAAGGTTCCACCGACACCTACACCCACAACCATGGGGGGACAGGCATTGGGACCGGCCAGCTCCACCGTCTCCAGAATGAACTCCTTCACGCCTTCCACCCCTTCAGAGGGTTTCAGCATCTTCAGCCGGGACATGTTCTCGGAACCGAATCCCTTAGGCGCCACCATGATCTTCAGCTGATCGCCAGCCACCAGGCTGTAGTGGATGACCCCAGGCGTGTTATCACCGGTGTTCTTTCTGTTTAAAGGATCCGCCACCACGGATTTTCGAAGAAAGCCCTCTTCGTAGCCTTCACGGATTCCCTGATTGATAGCCTCCTCCAGAAGTCCATTTTCGATATGGACCTCCTGCCCGATCTCCACAAAGACCACCACCATGCCCGTATCCTGGCACATGGGCGCCATGTCTCTTTCAGCGATCTCGGCATTCTCGATGATCATACCGAGCGTGTTGGTGGCAAGGATCCACTTCTCTTTCTTCTTCTGCTCCTTCAAGGATGCCATGACATCATCCGGGAGGAAAAAGTTCGCATCCATGACGAGTTTCTTCACTTCTTCGGTTACGCGCTTTGCGTCTATGCTCTTCATAATAACTTCCACCTTTTCTTCTTTCATTACTACCTATTATACAGGAAATGCCGCCATTTTCCGGACAAAGTCCAGCATGTGCGGCATCTAAATCTATTTCTTAGTTTTCCTGTCTTCTCTTTGCCAGAGCCAGCACTCTGTTCATTTCATTGTTGACGATCATGAATCCTTCGTCAAAGCCCATGCCTGGTTTTGCCAGGACCTGCTTCGCACCGCAGGCGATTCCGATGTTGGTGCAGACCTCTGCACTTCTGTTGGTTTCGTTGCATGTGCCGCCCAGATATGCCCCCACACCCTTATCCTTGCAGTAGAGGATGGCCTTGATGGAATTGTTCACGCCGCCAAGGTCCGGTGTCTTCACCTGAATCATGTGTCCTGCCTTATTGTCAGCAAAATACACCACATCATCGAAGGTGTTGCACCATTCATCCGCAACCAGCTCCACCTTGATGTCACGGTCATCCAGCATCTTGGTCAGGTCTCTCAGGGCTTCCATCTGCTTCGTTCTTTCGCCCACATCCATCGGTCCTTCGATTCTGAGAAGGAAAGGCTTCGCCGCTTCCTCCAGCGTCTTCAGATAATCCGCCATCTTTTCAAGGTCCTGATTGAAGATTCTTCCGATGGTGCCATAGACATCGATGTGGAAGATCGGATCATAGGATTCCTCGCTTCTGTACTGAAGCACACGGTCTCTCATCCACTTGACGTAATTCAGAAGGATCTCTCCGTTTTCGCCCAGCTTTTCTTTGACGTTGTTGATCAGCGCATGAGGCATCACATCGGTGCCCTTGATGATCATCTTGTCCACATTGGTGTATCTGTCGTCTCCGCTCTGTGCGAAGATCGGCACACGCTGAAGCGTAACGCCTGTTCCGTATTCCTTCTTCACCACTTCCGCCATGGTCATGCGGTTGGATTTCGCTGCGGCATCCAGAAGAGCCTGGGTAACGCCATACCGGATAGCGGTATGCAGTCTTCTGTTTTCATAGACCAGGCTGTCGATCTCTTCTGCCAGATGCTTGAAGGTGGATGCATCCTTTCCGATGAGATGCTTTCTTGCCACATCTTCTATGACAGGAATGAAGTCCTTGGCGATGAAAAGAGGGTCTCTTCCGCCTGCACCGGAGTACTGCACGGCAGCGCAGTCTCCATGAGCGATTTCTCCGTTTTCCAGAATCAGCATGACGGAGATGCTTTCTCCTGGCAGACGGATGGCATCAAATCCTTCCGTCTCCGGCTCTCCCACATACATGAATCCGTCATGACCTGCACCATTGACAATGGCACGCTGGTCGTCGAAATAAAACCCTGTTCTACCTTCTGAACACACTATATCTACAATTTTCATTATTTCTTTTCCTCCGGTCTGCCGATGAGGTTTCCTTTACCCACAGCAAAAATATCGTCTACAGTCATCTGGAATGTCACATCTCTTTTTTCGAACTGTCCTCTTTCCACAAGCTTCGCCTTGTTGAAATCGATGATGTCCTTGGTGAAGGGGATGTTCCCCGTCATCAGGTATCTCACGGCACCTGAATTGTCTCTGGCCGGCATCATCTTGCCTGCATTGTACTTGGATGGTGCGAAGGGAATGTCCACGATGCCAAGCTTGAAGGCTTCCACCGTTCCACGGGCAAAGTCTCCTTTTCCCACTTCATAGACACTTTCCAGCATGCATCTGGTCTCGGCCTTGATGATGTTGATCTCTGTCTGAAGCTCCGGACTCATAGGCATCCTCTGTCCTTTGAGCATATTCAGCGTCATGATGGTGTCCCTGATGCCCTGGGCATTGGCTTCCATAGTAGGAATACCGATGGCTTCATGGGGAGTCTTCACGATGACCTTGGTGGCACCGGCCATGGCTGCTGTAGCAGCACCCACGGAAATGACACCGAACGCCTTGGCTTCATCTGCAGGGAATCCGCCCATCCACTGATGGAATACCGTGGTGACGAAGACATCGCTGTATCCGAAACGCTTCAGGTATTCTTCTGTCTGCTCCTCCAGTGCACGGATGGCTGCAATGTCCTGTACCATGTTCCCGCACTGTCCATAACCCACTGTGACATTCTTCACGCCCTGCTCTGCTGCAAGAAGCGCTTCCAGAATGGCCACTGTGTTGGAGATGGAGGGTGGAACGAGGGTTCCAGTCAGGGGACCGAAAGGTTCACGGTTCAGCTCGATGCCCTGCTCTTCATACCATCCTGTGAGTCTGTCGCAGTACTGCCAGTCTCTGATGGTCTTCTCCATGGATACGCTCTTGGCGTAAGGAATGTTATAGCTGATTCCGCCTCCTTCATTGGATGTCCAGCCGGAGGCGGTGATGATTTCACTTAAAAGACGGGCATCTGGTGTGCCGTGTCTTGCCTGAATGGGATTCTTGATGGACTCATAGACTTCTCTGCATCCCTTGACGCCATGATTCACCGCAGGGAATCCGTTCAATAGAGAACGTCCCGCTTTCAGAGATTCATCTATACCGATCTGACATTCATTGTACCTGTTCTGTCTGGTATAGGAGTCGATGGTGGATGGAAGAAGATCCGCTCCGCCTTCGTCTTCCAGATAGTTGAGAAGCTTGATGTGCTCGCTGATGAGTGCAACACCCGCTCTAGGCTGAGCAAGTGTTACCCCTTCCTCTTTGGCCTTCCTGAGCTTCTTGGCAAAGTTCTTTTCATCGGGCACTTTCTTCAGATACTCCACTGCTTCCTGAAGATCCACTTCACTGCCTGTAGGCCAGTGGGTGAGCACCTCTTTTCTGATTCCAAAAAATTCGTCTTCGGTGAGTTTTTTGTTTTTTAAGTCCATTTTATTCTCCTAACATTCCACAATATATTTCTTGAGCATTCTTAACGCTTTTTCTTCATCCACCATGGCCAGTAGGCCTAAGGCGGACAGGACATACTTTTCATCCAGAAGATACTTCGGATGTCTTGGCTTCAAAGATTCCAGGTCCTCTTCATGGAAAAGTCCCGCTTTCAGGATATCCTTTGGATTCTTGGAATTGACAATGACGCCCCCGGTCCCCACCAGGTAGGGAAGCTCCATGAGATCCTTTCCTTCCTGGGAATACATCATTCCCAAGGGGGAGTAGACCTGGGTCACAGTCCCTGCATGTCTTTTCATAGAGATGTCCACGCAGATTTTCGCCATGACCTCGTCAAAGGCGATGTCTTCCTCCTTTGTCGGTACAAAATCCGTATGCCGGCTTCGATAGTCAAATTCCTTCCCCACATCGATGTCCGACAGGTTCTTTAGCTGGTGTCTTCTCAGGTATCTTTTTCCTGCGGCCGCATACAGAGACAGCGCAGAATATCGCATCCCGAGATCCCCTTCCACCGTCCTCTTGGCTACGGGCTCCTCCAGTCCTCTTAAGATGACGGAGGGCTTACTGGGTGCCCCCTCACAGATGGTATGCACATCCGTCGTGGCGCCCCCGATGTCGATGACGGCGAGATCCCCTATCCCGTCTTCATCCCTGGTGCCTTCGCTGAGCACTTCAGCCGCTTTCAGAACCGCAGCCGGTGTCGGCATGAGAATGCCGCTGATGAATTCCTTCACATGGGACATGCCTCTGGCCTTCACGATGTTCTCCATGAAAATCGTACGGATGGTTTCTCTTGCCGGCTCCACGTTGATGTTGTTGAGGCTCGGCATGACGTTTTCCGTAATATGATAGTTCATGTGTCCCTCAAAGATGTCGATGATCTCATCATTTGCACTCTTGTTTCCGGCAACCACGATGGGCACTTTGATTTCCCCGTCTCTGAGCATCCTTGCATTATGCAGAATCACATCGGTGTTTCCACCATTGGTTCCTCCTGCAAGGAGGATCATATCCGCTCTGGACTCTCTGATCTTCTTCACTTCACTTTTGTTCATCTTGAAGCTGAAGACATCGGTGACCCTCGCTCCGGCACCTAGTGCCGCTCTTTTGGCCGCCTCCATGGTGAGTTCCGGAACCAGTCCTATGGCCACAATTTTTAACCCGCCTGCAGCAGATGAGCAGGCGAGTTTTTTTGTGAATTCTATTCCATTATCCAGTCTGGTCACAAGGTCCTCATAGGCCTTTCTGTAACCATCCATTACGTCTGTTTCCACTGTTGTATATGATTTTGCTGTAGCAAGAATAACATCTTCCTCTGCACTTACTGCTGTCAGTTTTGTATACGTGCTCCCAAAATCAATAAATAGAAATGCTTCCATCATTCTTATGCTCCAATTGCCGCCTCAAGTAAACCCAGGTCTTCCTGAAGATCGTTTAATGCTGTCTCTACAGATGTTCCGGGTGGATAAACCCTGTCGAATCCCATCTGGATGAATCTCTTTTTCACTTCACTGAAATCCTGTTTTCCTACAACGATGTTCCCGCCGACATACAGTTTGATGCCTTCAAGACCTGCTTCGTCGCATTTTTCTCTCATGCCTCTGCAGTCAATTTCGCCGTGTCCGTAAAGAGAAGATACCATGATCACTTCTGCATTGGTTTCAATGGCTGCGTTGATGAAATCTTCCTGTGGAGAAAGAACACCAATATTGACCACATTATATCCTGCTTCAGTCAGTGAATAATCCAGGATCTTGTTTCCTACTGCATGACAGTCAGCACCTATGACGCCTAGAACGATAGTTTTTTTACTCATGTGTTTTGTACACTCCTTATAAGTGAATGATTATTATAATTTCCATGTAGTCGGTTAAAACGATTTCCGCTTTCATCCTGCATACGTTTCCTGCAAGAATTCCGCTTCTTTCATCCCTTCTATACCCTAATAATAGCACAACTTTTTCAGGAATCAACCCCTTCAGAAAATCCGAAAACCCTTGAAAACACAAGGATTCCATAATCATACATCCAATCGGAAGCCATCAGAATTCCACTCCTGCTCCATATGAATCTTTGCCGATGAGAACTTTCATTTTATGTTCTTAATGATGGAAATCTTGCATTAAACGTTATCATTCTGCAACTCAAACCGCCAACTTATGCAGAGTCCATGTTATAATTATTCGATTATATTCCATTGTTATGCATAAAAATTCACAATAATTTTTAAAAAATATTTTTCACTCCCACTGAGTTCTTAATAAAGTCTTAACACACTTCTCCATCAAATGATACGAATCCACTTCACTCTATGCTATCATGAACTTAATACAGCAGGTAAAGTCTCAATAAATATATGGAAGAAGGAGGAGACTCATGAATCGTATAGGTATAAATGAAATCCAGGAATTTTTTCTCGGAAACAAGGAAGACAAGAACAAAGGAACCGGCTGCAGCGTCATTCTGTCAGAAGAAGGTGCTACACCAGGTGTCGCTGTCAGAGGAGGTGCTCCTGGCACCAGGGAAACAGATCTCATCCGCTCGGAAGAGATGATCGAGAAGATCCACGCTCTGCTCCTGTCCGGCGGCAGCGCCTTCGGTCTGGACGCCGCCTCCGGCGTCATGGCGTATCTGGAAGAAAGGGACATCGGGTTTGACACAGGCTTTGCCAAGGTACCCATAGTGCCCGCTGCGGTTCTCTTTGATCTTGGCTATAAAGACCCTAATCGAAGACCCGATAAGAATATGGGCTATGAAGCCTGCCTGAATGCACGGGACAGAAATTACAGGGATGGCTCCTATGGTGCCGGTGCAGGAGCAACTGTCGGCAAGATTCTCGGACCTGACAGCGCCATGAAATCAGGAATCGGGTCCTACGCTGTGCAAATCGGAAATTTGAAAGTAGGGGCAGTAGTCGCCGTTAACGCCTTCGGCACCATTTACGAAGGGGAGAAGCCCATCGCAGGGCCTCATCGAGACAGCCAGATTCTGAGCACAGAAGAGTTCATGATTCAAGGGATGGAAGCCGCTTTTAAAGGAAACACGACCATCGGGTGCATTCTCACCAATGCAGTCCTCACCAAAAGCCAGGCCAACAAGCTGGCCTCCATGAGTCATGACGGATATGCCAGAGCCATAAGGCCTGTACATACCATGGTGGACGGAGATACCATCTTCGTCATGGCCTCCGGCAGGGAGCAGACGGATTTCAATCTTCTTGGCACCCTTGCTTCCATGGTCATGGAAAAAGCCATACACGTAGCTGTGAAAAATGCTACCTGCGACACCCTCAAGGCATATCGCGATTTCAATCAGCAAATCTCAGACGTTGAATAATATACGCAAAAAAGCACAGAATGTCGATTTAACATTCTGTGCTTTCTTATTCCCTTACCGACTCCTCAGCAGTTTTCACAGGCTTCGACAATGGTATCCGCTATGTTCTTGGCATGGTCTCCCACTCTTTCCAGATTGGAGATGACATCCAGAAAAATGATGCTGGATAAGGCGGAGCATTTTTCTGCCTGCAGTCTTTTGATATGCATATTTCTGTATTCCTTCTGCAGAAAATCAATCTGCCTTTCCGTCTCTATGATGGAGCATGCCAGTTCTATGTCTCTGGTCTCATAGCTACTGATGGCCGTATGTAGTGCCAGATCTGTGAGGGCGTAGATGATGTTCAGCTCTTCTTTTCCTTCTTCTGTGATTTCCACAGCATTTCTGTTTCTTTCCACAGCCAGTTCCAGGATGTTTTCCGCATGGTCTCCGATACGCTCAATATCGTTGAGCACATGATAGGTATGTCCAATTCTTTTGAACTCCTCCACCGCCTGTTCATTGGCGGACAGCTCCACCAGAAAATCCGTGATGACGAGGGTGACATCATCGATCTTCTTCTCATTCTCCGTGATCTCATCGAATTTCGATACATCATTATCCAGATAAGCTTCTATGGCCAGCTGCACATTGAGTTTCGCAAGTTGGGCCAGCTTCACCGTTTCCAGAACCACCTGCCCTTCAGCGATGCTCGGCGTCTGAAGAAGTCTTCGGTCCAGAATCTGATTTTCAATTTCATAGTCTTCTCCAACTATCCCGTTGGCCATTCTGATCAGCGTGCCTGTAAAGGGCAGCAGAATCAATGTACTGGCCACATTGAAGAAGAGATGGAGGAAGGAAATCTGATATCTGATGTTCTCCGGAACCAGCGCTGACACCACCTGTATGAGGATGGCGCCTAAGGGAAGCAGGATCAAGACTCCTGTCACATTGAACAGCAGGTGAATCATGGCCGCCTTCTTCGCTGTCCTGTTGGCTGTGATGGAAGAAAGGAGCGCTGTGACTGTGGTACCGATGTTGGCACCAAGAACAAAGGGAAATGCGATCTGAATGGTGATGCTGCCCGTGGTGGTCAGCGCAACAAGAAGAGCCGTGGTAGCGGAACTGGACTGGATGAGCGTCGTGATGCCCATGCCGATGAGAAGACCCAGATACCATTTGTGACCCAAAGTGATGATAAGGTTTCTGAAAACCTCCGAATCTCTCAGCGGGTACATAGCCTGGCTCATAAGCTTCATTCCAAGCATCATGACACCAAACCCCAGAATGATGGATGCCACGTCCCTTCTTTTCTTCGCCTGGGAAAAGATGACAAGAAGAGATCCAACAAAAAGGAACACCGGAATCACTTCATCCATATGAATGGAGACCAGAAAAACCGTGATGGTCGTTCCGATATTGGCGCCCATGATGACGCCTGTGGCCTGGACAAGATTAAGAAGACCCGAGTTCACAAAGCCCACCACCATGACCGTGGTGGCGGAACTGGACTGGATGAGCGCTGTCACAAAGGTCCCCACAGCCACAGCCTTTAAAGGGCTGTCGGTGAGCCTTCCCAGAATGAACTTCAGCCTGGACCCGGCAGCATTCTCCAGCCCGTCTCCCATCATATTCATACCATATAGAAACAAACCCAGCCCACCAAGAAGCGCGATCCACATATCCATCTTCAGCTTAACCCCTTTTCCAAACCATACAACTACTATTTCATGTTCATTCTACCCCTATTCAGAAGGAATAGTAATGTCGATGCACCTTATTTAACCTGGATTTAACGCAATCTGACTTTATCTCTTTACAATTTAAAAATCGCTCCGAATCCTAGGATTCGAAGCGATCTGACTCATTAGTCTCTTTCTTTGATTTCTGATACCGTATCCGCGATGTTCTTCGCGTGGTCACCGATTCTTTCCATATTGGAAATCAGGTCCAGGAACAGAATTCCGGCCAGTGCGCTGCATCTGCCCGCATTGAGTCTTCTGATATGGGCATCTCTGTATTCTTTCTGAAGGGCATCGATCCGCTCTTCCACCTGAATGATAGACAGCGCTTTTTCCTTGTTGTCTTCCTTGTAGCTTTCGATGGCGATATCCATGGCATGATTGGTGTAATCATAGATGGCTCTCACTTCTTCACGGGCTTCGTCAGAGATCTCCACATTCTTTCTATCTCTCTCCTGCGCAAGTTCCATGATGTTTTCAGCATGGTCTCCCATTCTTTCGATGTCGTTGAGCACATGATAGGTATCTCCCACTCTGCCGAACTCATTCACATTGAGATCGCTGCTTGAGAGCTGTACCAGGAAGTTTGTGATGATTTCGGTGACCTCATTGATTCTGTCTTCATTCTTGTAGACAAGGTCCACATGCTTCAGATCATTGTTCATGAAGGCTTCCGTGGCCAGCTTCACATTCTCCTGGGCAAGCTGTGCAAGCTTCACGGTTTCAAGAATGACCTGTCCTTCCGCGATACTTGGCGTCTGAAGAAGTCTTCTGTCAAGGATTTCAGATATCTTATCTTCTTCCTGCCCAACAACCTTCTCTGCGATCCGAATCAGAAGTCCTGCAAATGGAAGCAGTACCAAGGTATTGGATACATTAAAGATCAGGTGGATGAGCGAAATTTCAAGTTTGATGCTTTCCGGTGCCATGTAGGTGACAATCTCCATGAGGTATTTACCCAGTGGAAGGAAGATGAGCGCACCAACGAGATTAAACAGCAGATGGATCACCGCCGCTTTCTTCGCTGTCTTGTTGGCCGTAATGGAGGACAGCAGAGCTGTGATGGTGGTTCCGATGTTTGCACCCAGGATCAGCGGGAACGCCACCTGAATGGTGATGCTGCCTGTGGTGGTCAGCGCCACGAGAAGTCCTGTGGTTGCGGAACTGGACTGCACCAGCATGGTGATACCAAGGCCGATGAGAATACCCAGATACCATTTGGTTCCGATGGAGAGAATAAGATCCTTGAACACCTGTGAATCTCTCAGCGGATACATGGCTTCACTCATGAGCTCCATACCCAGCATCAGAATACCAAATCCCAGAAGAATGCTGGCCAGGTCTCTTCTCTTTTTCGCTTTGGTGAAGAGAAAGAGAATGGAACCTGTGAAAATCAGAATCGGTACCAGCGCATCAATGTTCATGGAAACAAGAAATGCGGTGGTGGTGGTTCCGATATTGGCACCCATGATGATTCCAGTAGCCTGCACCAGATTGAGAAGTCCGGAGTTTACGAACCCGATGACCATAACCGTGGTTGCCGAACTGGACTGCATGAGAATCGTGACAAAAGTACCAACAAGAACGGAGCTTATGGGATTTGCCGTAACTTTATTCAGAATAAATTTCAGTTTAGAACCAGCTGCATTCTCAAGGCCGTCTCCCATCATCTTCATGCCATAAAGAAACAGTCCAAGTCCTCCAAAAAGTCCTATGATCATATTAATATCCAATAGAGTCCCTCCAAATTGAGTTCATTTTATTTCAACCTAATAATACAGCTAAATCTCTTCTGTGTTAACTAATCATTACGTTATTTAACATAGAATTAACGCGGTTGCTGAAATTGTTTCATTCTCACTATTTCTTTGGAAAAACAGAGAATGAATACCATTCCATTTTATAATCTGAAACGAAAATTTCTCATTATTTTCATGAGATTCTCTCACGTTTCGCTTTCAGCGGCAGAACCTGTTATACCAGTGTAAATTCTCCGGAAATGCTTCTTCTGTGATTATCCATCCCTGAGGTTTCTCTGAATTTAAAAACCTCCCGGAATAAATCCGGGAGGTTCTGATCTGCATATAGATCGGTTCTTTGAGTACTATCTCTTTGAGAACTGTGGGCTCTTTCTAGCTTTCTTAAGACCGTACTTCTTTCTTTCCTTCATTCTTGGGTCTCTTGTTAAGAAACCTGCCTTCTTCAGTTCGCCTCTGAGTGTTTCGTCAGCTTTAAGAAGTGCTCTGGAAATACCGTGTCTGATCGCTCCAGCCTGTCCTGAAAGTCCACCACCGTGTACATTTACAAGAACATCATAGGAGTTCTTTGTGTTTGTCAGTACCAGCGGCTGATTAACAACTAGCATTAATGTTTCAAGACCAAAGTAGTCCTTGATGTCTCTCTTGTTGATTGTGACTTCACCTGAACCAGGTACCAGTCTTACTCTTGCAACTGATTTCTTTCTTCTACCAGTGCCCATGTATTGAACTTTTGCCATTTTTATTTCCTCCTCCCGTCTAGTACTTTAGCTCAAGAACTTCTGGGTTCTGAGCTTCGTGAGGATGATTTTCTCCTCTGTACACCTTAAGTTTCTTTGCCTGATTTCTTCCTAGAACACCCTTTGGAAGCATTCTTCTGACTGCTTCTGAGAATGCCAGTTCAGGCTTCTTAGCGAGTACTTCTCTGTAAGGAGTTTCCTTAAGTCCACCTGGGTAATTTGAATGTCTTCTCATCATTTTCTGATCCAGTTTCTTTCCTGTAAGGACAACCTGCTCTGCGTTGATGATGATAACGAAATCTCCTAAATCTACGTTTGGTGTAAACTCAGGCTTGTTCTTTCCTCTTAAAATTAGTGCTACCTGGCTGGCTACTCTACCGAGAGGCTTGCCGGCTGCATCTACAACATACCATTTTGGCTGATATGCTCCTGTTTTTGCTTGATATGATTTCATCTCTTTCCTCCCGAAACTCCACAATAGGGGTTCCTATTACTATTCTTTCTTAGGTTTTCTCCATTGCGTGACCCGGGGCTAGTGGATCAACACAAGTAATTTACAAACATAAATATTATAGAACAACCACCACTAGAAGTCAATAATATTTAGTATCCTTTTCTGATACCTACCTATTATACATGATTTCTCATCGGAATAAAAGGGTAATTTGCATGATTTGCAAACAAATACAAAAT
>NZ_JBINJW010000036.1:0-15837 GCF_043951855.1 Proteiniclasticum sp. C24MP | reverse complement strand
TGTTTTGCCCACGATTATCATTCTTTCCTAATTAATTATAACGAAAAGATGGAGTTCTTGTATATCATCATCCATCAAAAAAAAAGGATGCGAAATCGCATCCTTTTTAAAGTTCTTATATTTTATAGGAATGTTGAAAGAATAAATCCACCTATGATACCACCAAGGATACCTGCAAGGATTGTACTTCCATTGATTTTCTTGCCTGCAAAGACGTCAGCAAGGAATAAACCTGTACCAGCTGCCCATGCCATATCAACCCAGGCTGTACCTGACTGATAGATCATTCCAAGACCATGATTCATTGCCCACATGGTACCAACGATAAATGCAGCTGCCATCCAGCCACCTATTGGTCCGAATGCTTCAACCATTCTGCCCCACATAGTAGCAATCAGGAATGGAAATAAAAATCCGCCTACAATTGTTGAAATTATTTGACCTAGTTCCATTATTTGTACCTCCTATCCTTACTTCGCTTCTATTTTGTTGAAAGCATTAATTGCCAATGCAGCCAATGCAGCGCCTACAGTTAATAATCCAATAGTTGGTAATGAGCTTACTAATCTTCCAAGATCAAAGCTGTTTCCACCAACACCAAATACATCTCTCATAATACCAACCCAAGCAATTCCCCATGCCATATCTACAAACGCATGGTCCCCAGGATTGTCAATTACACCAATGTAATGGTTCATGAACCACATAGGTCCGATAATAGCTAAAGCTGCAAACCAGCCACCGATATTCCCGTAAGCTCCGGCCCAGTCGCCCCATATGCTCATAACAAACATACCAGCAATGGCAAAACCTACTGTACTTCTTGCAAATTTCATAGTATATCTCCTCTCTTTTTGTGTTTTTTTCAGTTGATGTTCAACTAAAATTTGTTTTGCTTAGTCAGTTTTACCTCGTCAAGAACCGATTCAACATCATCACTGACCATAGATTGGACTCCAGCCACGAAAGCACCTTCAACGATCGGAGCATCTACAAGAATACATTTCGCTTTCAGATCTTCATCAACTAGATCTAATGCAATTTCTGAACTCATTATAGAACTTCCAATGTCTGTAAATATCAATATATTATTGCATCCTGAAAGTTCATTGATAGCTTCAACGATCTTATCCGCACTTGTACCCAGTCTTCCGTCTGTAGTACCCCCTGCTGAAACGATTGGGACTGCGTCCTTCGTCATTTCTACAACAAGGTCTTTGATTCCATCAGTAATTTTTTCACTGTGGGATACCAATATCAAACCTATCATGAATTTCATCTCCTTATCGTTTTCGGTCTTCATAACCGTCATTCACTCTATTGTCGGCTTCCTGTTTCATCATTTCCTGACTGTTATCTATTAACATCTCTATGCTGAACGCTCAGCATAGAGATGTATAGATTCAGTTTTTTGAGAGTCTTATTTGAGTTCCCAGTCCATGGATCTCTTAACAGCCTTTTCCCATCCAGCATATAGAACATCTCTGTCTTCTGCCTTCATATCTGGGTTGTATTCGCCGTCAATTGCCCACTTGGTCTTGACTTCATCTTCATTAGCCCAGAATCCAACTGCAAGTCCTGCAAGATATGCAGCACCAAGAGCTGTTGTTTCTGCGATAACTGGTCTAAGAACTGTTCTGTCAAGGATGTCAGCCTGGAACTGCATCAAGAAGTTATTAGCAGATGCTCCACCGTCTACCTTCAGATTCTGAAGTTCGATTCCTGCATCTTTTTCCATTGCAACCAGAACGTCCTTTGTCTGATATGCGATGGATTCAAGAGCTGCTCTGATGATATGATATCTGTTTGCTCCTCTTGTCAGTCCAAGGATTGCTCCTCTAGCATACTGATCCCAGTGTGGTGCTCCGAGTCCAACGAATGCTGGAACTACATATACACCTGCGTTGTCCTTAACTTTAGTTGCGAAGTATTCGGAATCCTTTGAATCATAGATGAGTTTCAGTTCATCTCTGATCCACTGAATAACTGCTCCACCAACGAAGATGGAACCTTCAAGAGCATACTGTACCTTGTCATGGGATGTAGCTGCGATTGTAGTTACAAGTCCATTTTCGGAAAGCTTCATTTCTTCACCGATATTAACAAGCAGGAAGCATCCTGTTCCATATGTATTCTTCGCTTCACCAGGTGTGAAACATGTCTGTCCATAAAGAGCGGACTGCTGGTCACCAGCCATACCTGCTATTGGAACCATAACACCATTGATGTTGGTTTCGCCATAAACTTCAGAAGATTTCTTGACTTCTGGAAGCATGGATCTTGGAATATTCAGCTCCTGAAGAAGCTTTTCATCCCATTCCAGTTTCTTGATGTTGTAGATCATTGTTCTTGAAGCATTCGTGTAGTCTGTTGCATGTACTTTACCTTCGGTAAGCTTCCAAAGAAGCCATGTGTCGATTGTTCCGAAAAGAAGGTCTCCAGCTTCAGCCTTTTCTCTAGCTCCTTCAACATTGTCCAGAATCCACTTGATCTTAGTTCCTGAGAAATAAGCATCAATCTGCAGACCTGTGTTTTCTCTGACGTAGTCTCCAAGGCCCTTTGCCTTCAAGTCGTCACAGATGTTGGATGTTCTTCTACACTGCCAGACGATGGCATTGTATACTGGTTCGCCTGTGTTCTTATCCCAAACCACTGTTGTTTCTCTCTGGTTTGTGATACCGATGGCAGCAACTTCATCAGCTCTGACACCTGAACGAGCCATAGCTTCATTCAGAACACCATACTGTGATGACCAGATTTCCCTAGGATCATGTTCTACCCAGCCCTGCTTAGGATAAATCTGAGTGAATTCCTTCTGAGCAACACCTACGATGTTCTGCTCTTTGTCAAAAATGATAGTTCTGGAACTGGTTGTTCCTTGGTCAAGTGCGATAACGTACTTTTTCATTTTGTACCCCCCTGGTAATTATTTGTATATAAAAAGCCACAAACTTAATAAGCTTGTAGCTTTCTCTATCACTCTACTACAAATTCCACAAACTTTTGTTAGTTGTTGAAATTGCTGTTGCTCCCGAATTGAGAGCGGAATATGCGTCATCTTTGTCGATTATCAGTCCTCCAGCAATCACTGGTGTTCTTGTCAGCAAAGAAATCTTTTTAATGATTTTGGGGATGACCCCCGGTAGAACTTCAAAGGCATCTGCATAAGTGTATTCCATATGCTTTTTCGCTTTCTCCAAAGCCATGGAATCTAATACAAAAAATCTTTGAATCGTCATAAGACCTAGTTCATTGGCAGCCTTTATGACATTAGATTTTGTAGAAATAACACCATCAGCTTCAGTATAATCTTTCACATATTTTGCAGCGATTTCCTTATTCTCCAGACCTTCGATAAGATCCAGATGCACAAAGACAAGTTTCCCACAATTTTTAGCTTTTTTAATTATACTTGGCAAATTGACTATATCTCCAAAAAGAATAAAAACAATTCTGATCTGCGATCTGCAAGCATCATCCAAACCAGGTCCGTCTTTTGCGGCGGCAATTATTGGATACTGTTTAAGCATCTGTAATAAATCACTCCGCATAAGCTCTCCTAACTTCAAATTACTTATTTTTCACAAAACTATCTGTTCTGTAATCCTTTACGAATATTTTAACATTAAATTATGCTCAAGTCGAATAGAATTTCAATATAAACGTTAACATTTTATGAATGATTTAACAATTAGCCCCTTCCTTTACTATACTTACATTCTTAAAACACTTGAACGCCAAAGGAGTACACGCTATACCTCCGTATAACATGTACTCCTTTTACTATCTAATATTTAACATTGGGATATTCATTTTCTCGATAAAATCTGTTCAGCCACCAGCAGATCCTCTTCCGTGGTGATCTTGATATTCGCATAATCACCTTCGTAGAGGTATACGGGACCATAACACGCTTCATACACCATAGTGTCATCCGTCACTGGTTTCTTCTGCTTGAGAATTTCATCATGACCATGAAGAATTTCCTTTGTACGGAAACACTGAGGCGTCTGAATCAGAAAATACCGGTTTCTGTCGAGGGTTCCAGTGGAAAATCCCTCTTCATCGACGCCTTTTATGGTGTCTTTCGGATGGACACCACAGGCAGAAGCTCCATATTTTCCTGCATACTTAATTCCATTCCGAATGGCTTCGGCTGACACAAGAGGCCTTACCCCATCATGAATGAGCACCATGGAGTCCTCATCCAGCTCACTCGCTTTCAAGAGACCGTTACGAACCGAATCCTGTCGTTCTTTCCCTGCGGGCACCAGCGTGAGCGGTGTTACAGGTTTATACCCCAGAGAATCATAGTAGGAAATATATTTCTCAGGAAGAACAAGCACCATCTGATCGATCTCCTCAACGGCATCAAAAGCCATCAGTGTTCTGATCAGCACAGGAATACCGTCCAGCTCCAGAAACTGCTTCGGGATACTGCTGCCCATACGGACCCCCTTGCCTCCGGAAACAATCAGTGCGATGACCATACTAATCCACCCTTGGTTTTGCGAATATCATTCTACCTGCTGCTGTCTGCAGGACAGATGTCACAATCACGAAAATCGTGTCACCGACATATCTCTTGCCGTCTTCCACCACAATCATTGTTCCGTCATCCAGATACCCGATTCCCTGGTTCTGCTCTTTACCCACTTTGGAAATCAGAAGATTCATTTCCTCACCCGGCAGGAGCATCGGTTTAACGGCGTTGGCCATTTCATTGATGTTCAGCACAGGCACTCTCTGAAATTCAGCAACTTTGTTGAGATTGTAATCATTTGTCACAACTTTCCCCCCAAGAACTGTTGCCAGCTTCAGAAGTTTGGAATCCACTTCGGAAATCTCAGGAAAGTCCTTTTCCCAGATCTCCACTTCGATGTCAAGTTCATTCTGAATCTTGTTCAGAATATCCAGCCCTCTTCTTCCGCGATTTCTCTTTAATGAATCGGAAGAATCCGCTATATGGCGCAGCTCTTCCAGCACAAAAAACGGAATCACAAGCTTTCCTTCCACAAACCCGGTTTTGCAGATATCGTAGATTCTACCGTCAATGATCACTGATGTATCAAGCACCTTAGGTGTTCCATTATAGACCGCTTTCTCGATTTCCTTTTCCGATCTCTCTTTGGGTGTGTGGCTACGGTTTCTGAGTCCATGGAAAAAACCCATCATCTCATCTTTCTTCTTGATGGCTACATTGGCGCCCAGCATCGCTGCCAGCAGATTGATCAGCACAGTCAGAAGACCTCCTACCCCAGGCCACATGTCTGCCAGTGGTCTGGCCAGGAAGAAGGTGATCACCAGAAAGATGAGCGCACCTGCTGCTCCAAAAAGAATTTCCGTCACTGACATGCCAGAAAGATTCTTTTCGATGATCTTATTGATTGAAATGAGCAAATTGTAAATCTTAGATGATAACAGAAAAAATATAAGTCCAAAAATAATTATACTTACCACTATAAGTCCAGCGGTAAACGGTAATCCTTCAGCAAATGCGAGATCATCCAGATATGGAGTGGAAAGGATCCCCTGCGCCACAAAATAACCCGTGATCGCACCGACTAAAGTAACTATTCCTCTTACGATATTTCTAATCAACATCTACACCTCCTTTATAACTTTTAAATGTGTTTATAGACTGTACTCGAATGATACTATCATTATAGCTATTTATTCTTAACTTTAACAGAAAAACTCTTTAAAATAATTTATTCACAGCTTCTTTCAGAGAATCCACAGCAATCAGGTTGATTCCTTTGATCTTCACCTTCTCAAGACTTCTTTTCGGCAGAACGAAATTCTCGAACCCCATCTTCATCCCTTCACTTATCAGTCTCTCCACATGATTCACCGGTCTGATTTCTCCAGTAAGTCCTACTTCTCCCACAGCAATGAGTCTGTCATACTTGAGCTGCTTTCCTTTCGCGCTGGAAACCAGGCTGAGTGCAAGCCCCAGATCTTGGGAAGTTCCTTCCACCGAAAGGCCTCCGACCACATTCACATAGACATCGCTGGCATAAAACGGTATCCTCAGTTTTTTCTCAAGAACCGCAAGTATCAGATTCAGTCTCGGAAGCTCAATACCCAAGGAAGTCCGTCTAGGCATCACGGCTTTTGTTTCAGCCACAAGGGACTGCACCTGAACGAGAATCGGTCTTGTGCCTTCCATGATTCCGATGACCACAGAACCTTCCTTTGAGCCCATGTGATCCTCCAGGAAAATTCTGGAGGGATCATAGACTTCAACGAGCCCTTCCTGAGCCATCTCGAAAACGCCGATTTCAGAAGTCGTACCGAAACGATTCTTCATTGTCCTGAGAATCCTGATTTCTTCTGTTCTTTCTCCTTCAAAATAAAGCACAGAATCCACCATATGTTCAAGGACTCTGGGACCGGCAAGCTCCCCTTGCTTTGTCACGTGAGCCACGATGAAAAGAGGAATGCCCATGATTTTACCGATACGCATCAGACCATTGGCGCACTCTCTTACCTGAGATACGGAGCCTGGTGCAGATGTCACTCTATCAGAATAGATGGTCTGAATGGAATCGATGATGACAAAAGCAGGTTTCAGATCCCTGATGTGACTCTCAATCACTTCAAGGGAGGTTTCTGAAACGATGTAGAGCTTTTCTGCTACGACCCCAAGGCGATCACCTCTGATTTTGATCTGTTCTTCTGATTCTTCACCAGAAACATACAGCACACTTCCATACTTCAGAGAAACCTGATTCGCGCACTGAAGAAGGAGCGTGGATTTCCCGATTCCAGGATCCCCTGAAATAAGCGTCAGTGACCCCTTGACCAGGCCTCCGCCCAGCACTCTGTTCAGTTCATGGATTCCTGTATCATATCTTTCCTTATCCCCGGAAACGATATTTCCAATGAGCTTGGGATCGCTTTTATTGGATATTCCCTGAAGCCTCTTGGGCTCACTCTGCACTGTCTCTTCCACAAATGAATTCCATTCTCCGCAGTCAGGACATTTCCCCACCCACTTCACCGTTGTGGTTCCACAATTCTGACAGACGTATTGTGTTTTCGCTTTTGCCATAATATGCCCCCTTCATCAAGAAAAACCCGCAATCAGTCTGTTTTTATTTAAAAAAGCACCGATTGTGGGTTCATCTTACACCTCAGGGTTTAATTTATCATTAAACCCTGGAATTGATTCATTTATTTTTCCTGAGATTCCTCTGATGGATCAGTTTCCTCTCTCATTTCTTCCATTTCAGGATTCGTACCTGTTCTCTTTTCCACATGGACCTCTCTCTGGCCTACCTTTGTAAAGAAAAGTTTTTCGTCCCTGATGTCTACCAGAACTTCATCACCCTTCACAATATTCCCTTTCAGCATCTCTTCCGACAAGGTGTCCTCAAGCTCTTTTGTGATGGCTCTTCTTAGAGGTCTTGCTCCATAGGTCATATCATATCCGCTTCTGGTCATAAATTTCATGGTCTCATCGGTAAACTGCAGGTAGATCTCTCTTTCTGCAATCCTAGCGGAAACTTCATCCAGCATGAGTTTTGTGATCTTCTCAAGATCTTCACTGGTCAGTGACCGGAATACAATGGTATCATCGATTCTGTTGAGGAATTCCGGCCTGAAGGACTTTTTCAGTTCATCCATGATGTTTTCCTTCATACGGTCGTATTCTTCCGTGTTCTTGTCCGAAGCAATACTGAATCCCACCGTCTTCTGCTTTCTGATGGTGGAAGCTCCCACATTGGATGTCATGATGATGATGGTATTCTTGAAATTAACGGTCTTCCCCTGTCCGTCTGTAAGTCTTCCATCTTCCAGAATCTGAAGCAGCACATTGAATACATCCGGATGCGCTTTCTCAATTTCATCAAAGAGGATCACGGAGTACGGATTTCTTCTCACCGCTTCTGTAAGCTGACCACCCTCATCATATCCCACATATCCAGGAGGTGATCCGATGAGTCTGGAGACCGTATGTTTCTCCATATATTCAGACATATCGATTCGAATCATTGCTTTCTCCGCCCCGAACATGGCCACAGCCAGTGCTTTGGATAGCTCCGTCTTGCCGACTCCTGTCGGTCCGAGGAATATGAAGGATCCGATGGGCCTGTCCGGATCTTTGAGACCCACACGCGCTCTTCTCACCGCTCTCGATATGGAATTCACCGCTTCCTCCTGGCCGACCACTCTTTCATGCAGTATCGATTCAAGATTCAGCAGCTTCTCTGATTCTGTTTCGGTCAGTTTCTTCACAGGCACTTTGGTCCATCTTGACACCACCTGTGCGACATCTTCCTCTGTGACCACAAGACTTGAGTCTCCCATGGAACCGCTCTTCCATTTATGTTTGGTGTTGTTCAGGGTCTTCTTCAGTTCATTTTCACGGTCTCGCAGTTTTGCGGCTTTTTCATAATCCTGCAGGGAAACCGCCTCTTCTTTCTCTTTCTGGACATTCTTCAGCTCTTCCTCAATGCTCTTGACATCTGGTGGAGCTGTCAGGTTCTGAATCCTCACCTTTGCTGCAGCCTCATCCATAAGGTCGATGGCCTTGTCCGGAAGGAATCTGTCAGTGATGTATCTGTCAGACAGTTCCACCGCAGCATCCAATGCTTCATCGGTGATTTTTATCCTGTGATGCGCCTCGTATTTATCTCGAAGTCCTTTCAGAATCTGTTTGGCTTCCTCGATAGTAGGTTCCCCTACATGGACCGGCTGGAATCTTCTTTCCAGTGCACTGTCCTTTTCAAAATGCTTACGGAACTCATCAATGGTCGTAGCTCCGATGGCCTGGATTTCACCTCTGGCCAGTGCTGGTTTCAGAATATTGGCAGCATCAATGGCACCTTCCGCACCACCTGCTCCGATGATCGTATGAATCTCATCAATGAAGAGTATGACATCTTTCGTATTCTTGATCTCAGAAAGCACATTCTTCAGTCTTTCTTCAAATTCACCACGATACTTCGCTCCTGCAAGCATCTGGGAAATATCCAGTGAAACCACTCTTTTGTTCTTCAGAAGTTCCGGGATGTTCCCTTTCACAATTCTCTGAGCGAGACCTTCTGCGATGGCGGTTTTACCGACACCAGGATCTCCGATCAGCACAGGATTGTTCTTGGTTCTTCTGCTGAGAATCTCAAGGATTCTCTCCGTCTCTTCCCCTCTTCCGATGACAGGGTCAAGCTTTCCATCTCTGGCCATTTCAGTAAGATCCTTCCCGTACTGATCCAGTGCAGGCGTTTCCGAATTCTCCTGACTTCTTGTCTCCGCATCCGTCTGAGCACTCTGATTTCCGAAGCTCTTGATGATGTCATTTTTCAGCTTCGAAATATCGATGCCATGACTCTGGATGATTGCATAGGCAACGCCTTCCTCTTCTGAAAGTATCGCCAGAAGCATATGTTCGGGGCTGATATAGTTCTGTCCCAGATTTCTCGCTTCTTTGAAGCTGTTGTCCAGAAGTCTTTTCGTTCTTGGGGTCAGGGCAAGCTGCCCGGTTCCTGAAAACATATTGTTCCCGTGACCCAGTGTCTCCTCGATCATTTCCTGCACGCTTTCCTTTGTGATTCCGGCCGCATGAAGCAGATTGCTTCCTGCCCCTTCCACACTTGCAATGCCGTACAGGATATGCTCCGTACCGATATAGCCATGCTGAAGACGCTGTGATTCTTTCTGCGCATGCATCAGCGTAGCCTTTGCTCTTTCCGTAAATCTTTCAAACATTTACAAGTTCCTCCTCTAAAATATACCGCGAATGATTTTCGCGCGATTGATATCTCTTTCTTTTTCCGTCAATTCCGTTCCATAGGCTTTTTTCATCATACCCGGTTGCGTGTTGATGATAAGCCCATCTATGAGCCCTATGTCAATACCCTTCAGAAGCTCCGTCTCGATGCCCATTCTGACCAGGGACAGGTGATACAGTGCTTCTTTTGAAGTCATGAGTCTCGCATTCATCAGCGTGCCCATGCTTCGGAAGATCTTATCCTCCATTTCCAGTGTGTACTGATTCAGAAGCTTCCTCTGATGGTCCTGCTCCTCATCCAGCAGTTTCACAATTGTGTCTTTCAGATTATAGAGTATATCCTCTTCTTTCATACCCAGTGTCACTTCATTGGAAATCTGATAGATGTTCCCCTCCGCCTGGGAGCCTTCGCCGTAGATCCCACGAATGGTCATCCCCATCTGCGCCAGCGCCTGGCTCACGTACCCAATCTTATCGGTGAAGGTGAATCCCGGCAGATGCAGCATGACGGAAGCTCTCATGGCTGTGCCCAGATTTGTAGGACAGGCTGTGATATACCCCAGATTGTAGTCGAAAGCGAAGTCCAGCTTTTCACTGAGAAGATCATCAATTTTTGATGCTTTCCTGTACAGCTCCTCCAGTTCCAGATCTCTGCCCATGACCTGAAGCCTGATGTGGTCCTCTTCATTGATCATGAGACTCACATCTTCCTTCTCGTCTATGATGTAGGCTGCTATATCGCTGTTGTTGATCAGTTTCGCACTGACCAGATGTTTTTCAAAAGCGACCATCAGGTCTGTCCTGCCCAACTCCCACATGCGATGGGTCTGATATCCATCTTCCATGGCTCTGCTTACATAAAATGCATCTTCCACCTGATCCACAAGTTTTCTTGCCACTTCCGTACTGAGTCTGTGCGGAAAGAACAGGGTTTTCACGTTTCTTGCCAGTCTGATTCTGCTTCTTAAAACCAGTGATTCCTTATTCAGCATCTGCTTCACCTGCTTCCAGACTTTTCTTCAGTTCCTGAATTTCATCTCTGACCACAGCCGCTTCCTCAAAATTCTCTTCTGTAATCAGTTCTTTGAGCCTCAGTTTCAGCTTATCTATCTTTCTCTTGCTGACCACTTCCTGTGATGCGCCTTTTGGAATCTTCCCTGTATGGGTAAGTCCGCCTTGCACTCTCTTGATTGTCGGATTCAATGATTTCGAAAAATGCTCATAGCAGTAGCTGCATCCCAGCAGTCCGCTTCTCTGAAAATCGCCAAAGGAGATCTTGCACTTCGGGCATCGGTCTATTTCTTTGTTGCTGTTTTCCACCATATCAAACAGTGATCCGAAAAAGCTGTCCATTGACATGATTCTCACCTCGATTCCTTTTACTTTAATATACTATCACACAATTAAATTATATCAAATTTAATCTGTGATTGAAAGTGTCTTGACCCGTCAATTATTCCTGTTCCGTTTATTCTGATTCTATCATCTAAATATTAACATTCCTTAAAATAATGAAATTCACTTGCCGCATTTCCTCAATTCATTTTTAATCATCACTTTATTTTCCGAATAAGACTGCTCATCCACTGAAAACAGAGGCCATTGACCTTTGCCTCGAGGTGTTATATTCTAACCCCTGACAAAGAGGGGGTTATCAATTGAAATCAGTAATACGTATTACAACAATACTTCTACTTATATTCGGTGTCGGTGTGATGGCACCTAAAATGATTCAGGCTGCAATGATTGCACAAGGCGACTCCGCGCAGGCTACGATGTCTGTATCGGAAACCGAAGACAAAGAAATCCAGAAACCTTCTGTCAAAGAAAATGAGGCTGATACACAAAAAACGCTTCAGAATCAGACAGAAACCCGGGAAACAGCTGAAATCAACGAGGAAACCGAAGAAAATTTTCCGATAAAATCTGCAGAGAACGAAAACAGCGTTCAGAGCAGAAACTCAGCTTCATTCACAGAAACGACAGCAAGTGTCGACAGCGAGTCAACACCAGTCGACAAGAACGGACAAGGCAGCAACACAACCGCTAATGCAAGCACCGCAGGTTCTGCCCCTTCTGCACCCGCTGCGAATCTCATCACTTTCAGGGATGTATCCTATACAAGATGGGTCACCACACCCTTGAACATGAGAAAAGGTCCAGGAACCGAGTACGCTGTTCTGATTTCCATTCCAGCGGCGGAAGAACTGAAAGTATCAAAAGCTGCCAGCAATGGTTGGGTTGAGGTCGCTTATGCCGGAAAAACAGGATATGTTTCCGGGAAATATTTATCGGAAATCATCATAAATAAGCCAGCTCCTGAAACGGTGAAAAACACACCGGAAACCAGACCAGCTGAGCCTGCTCCTACACCGGCTCCGGCTCCTGCTCCAGCTCCATCTCCGACTCCAGAACCAGCGCAGCCGGCAGCCCCTTCCTATGATGCTTATAAAATGTATATCGGAGGCAAAGCCATCACCTACAAGAACGGTGGACAGTCAGATGGACAGAGAATCATCGACAGCAGTTCCAGCCTCATTTCCACATGGGGAGGAGCAGCCACCTATTCAGGAACTGACGGAAAGAACACCCATTTCATCGGACACAACCCAGGTATATTTTCCGTGATGCTTCATGTATCAACCGGAAACACCATCATCGTGACAGATGCGAAAGGCTCTCCTACCACCTATAAGATCACACGAATCTTCAAAGTGGATGACTACGGTGTCAATCCCAGTGATGGAAAGAACTACTACAACTATCTCACCTCCACAAGAGGTGGTGAAGTGATCACACTTCAGACCTGCATAAATGATGATCTGAATCTGATCATCAGAGCTGATAAAATCAATTAACAGGAATAGGTTCCAGTGAAAGCGAAAAGAGCAGTTACAGTGATTCATCACATTGTAACTGCTCTTATTATATTGAAGCTTGTTCTATCCTATAATCGGATCAGTTGTCACTGTTGGTTTTCTTCCTGATCTTTTCCTTTGGGATCTTATCATTTGCCGTTCTAGGCATGGCGTCTTCATTCTGAGGTTCCACTGGTGGATTCTCGAATTCACCTTTCAGGATGGTCACATCCTTTATGCTGAAAGTCTCAATGACTTCCTCATCAGGAAGATTGATTTTCACATTGACGGTTTCCTTGATCAGATTGTTGGATACCACGTATCCTTTGCCCATCTCCGTCTTGACATAGGAACCGGCTTTCGGCATTCTCTGCCTGATCTCCTCATAGGCTTCCTGCTCATAGTTCAGACAGCACATGAGCCTTCCGCAGATTCCCGAGATTTTGGACGGGTTCAGGGACAGGTTCTGCTCTTTGGCCATCTTTATGGATACGGAATTGAAATCTCCAAGCCAGGTGGAGCAGCACAGGCTTCTACCACAGATTCCGATTCCACCAAGCATCTTCGCTTCATCTCTGACACCGATCTGCCTCAGCTCGATTCGCGTTCTGAAAATCGTCGCCAGATCCTTGACCAGTTCTCTGAAGTCGATTCGTCCATCCGCTGTGAAATAGAATATCACTTTACTGTTGTCAAATGTATATTCCACATCCACCAGCTTCATGTCCAGTTTATGGTCGAGAATCTTCTTCTCGCATATGACGAATGCATCTTTCTCTTTGTCTCTGTTTCCTATATGTTTCTGAATGTCTTCGGGACTTGCCACACGGATCACGGGCTTCAATGGTGAAAAGACTTCCTTTTCACTGATTTCTCTGATGCCCACTACACATTGACCGAATTCAACGCCTCGTGCGGTTTCCACAATGACTGCAGAATCCTTTTCTATGGTGTATTCAAGAGGATCGAAGTAGTAGATCTTCCCCGCTTTCTTGAACCGTACACCTATGACTTTTACCATTTATATTAAACCTCCATCAATCTTAGCAATAAGCTGCTGACGATCGTATCTTTATTGATATTGATTCCGAGGGAGATATACTTCCTCATCTCAAAGAAAATCTCCAGGTACTTCTCTAACGTGTTGAATGTGAGCTCTCTCGACAGATATTCCGTCTGGGCTTTGATCTCATCCAGCAGAATCGAATCTTCATCCAGCGATTTCTTCTTTAGTACGGTTTTGACCGCATAGGTGAAATCATCAAAGAGCACTTCGAGCTCCATCTGACTGATTTTCTCACCCAGCTCCAGTACAGGATAATAGACTCTCTTTCTGCTTCTTTTCACCTCAGCAAGCTTTGTGAGCAGTTCAAAAGATACGGTGATGCTTTCATCCTTCAGTCCGCCCAATATGATTCTTTCCGCTTTTCCGGGAATCCCTCTGGATGCTGAAATCACTTTTCTCTTTTCATCTTCTGAGAGTGTGATTTTATGAGCTGGCGCAACCTTCATCTTTTTCCCGCCGAATTCACTGGTAAGCTTTTCCTGTTCGACCCGTTTCTCTTCCTTCTCGTTGTAAGAAGGTACGAACTGATCCACATAGGCCTCCATTTCCATTTCATCCATGGGAAGCAGTTTATGCATATGACATCTGGATTTGATTGTATCTGCCATGAACATCTCATTTTCTGCCAAAAGGAAGAAATAGATTCCTTCCATCGGTTCTTCTATGGTCTTCAGAAGGGCGTTCTGCGCTTCCTGACCGATTTTATTGGCTTCATAGAAAATGATCACTTTCTTGTACCCTTCATACGGTCTCAGCGAAGCTTCTATTACAACTTCTCTTACCTGATTTACCGTTATAATGGTCTTTTCAGGTCTTACTCTGACGATGTCAACAGAATCCCTGTCTCCGAACCCCAGGATTTCCCTGGAAAGTGTTTCCACAAGAAGGGACTTCCCGATTCCATCGGGTCCGATGATAATATGGGCATGAGAAAGGGTATCGTTTTTTATGGCTTTCAGAAACCTCTCTCTAAGTTTGAAAAATCCGATCAAAAGCAATACCCTCCCAAGCTAAATCTTAATAAAATTATCCACGTCGAGTACAAAGATGGTTGCTCCACCTACTTCGATATCTACTGGATAAGGTACGTAAACACCCGTAGTAGTGGATAGAGGTGAAGGATTCGTAACCACCTGATGTCTTGTCTTGCATGTCTCTTCGATGATTCCCAGAACTGTATCCACCTTATCCGCTTCAATACCGATCATGAGTGTGGTATTGCCGGACTTCAGGAATCCTCCTGTGGTCGCAAGTTTTGTTACTCTGTATCCTTTTTCGTTCAGTAAATCAATCACGTCGATGGCATCTTCATCATTGACAATTGCGATTATCAGTTTCATATTAAGCACCTCCAATTGTTACCTTTTATTATACTATATTTCAGTTAAAATTGAAACGAACCTTATAGCCTATCAACGGTTTCAAGATAAATGTCATTGAAGATGTCATCCTTGGAACGCATTTTCCCACCTGCTACGCAGCTGATTTTTGTCCATCCGTATTTATCTGCCACATAGTGCGCATTTTCATAGGAAGTGTCCAGATGATGCTGATCCCCTTCATGAATATCCTTTTCGGATTCTCCCGTGATCTTGTTCTTTCTCTCCTTTGTGATCTCTATGGACACCTCCGGAGGCACATCCAGAAAGAAGACCAGGTCCGGTTTCGGAATCCCGTACATTTCAAACTCCAGATGAGCAAGCCATTCCAGGAATGCATCCCTCTCCTTCTGGTCTGTGATTTTAGAAGCCTGATGCACCATGTTCGCAGTAGTATAACGGTCCGCTATGACCACCCCACCGGACTCATAGAAGCTTTTCCACTTCGTTGTGTAAGAGGCATACCGATCCACTGCAAAGAAACTGGACGCCACATATGCGGATACATCATCGGGATTTTTTCCAAAATCTCCTCTCAGATACATCTTCACCAGAGATGAGCTTTCTGATTTATAATCAGGAAATTCAATCTTCAGCACTTTCAACCCTTTATTCTGGAGCGTACGATAGAGTTTTTCAGACTGCGTCTGTTTGCCTGAACCATCGACTCCTTCTATTACAATCAGTTTACCTTTCATCTATTATTACCTCATCATTTACTATAATCTCGAACATTCATATAATCCATTCTATATTATACAGTATTTGCCGCTCGAATACACTAACATGAAAAAAGAC
>NZ_JBINJW010000035.1:0-16326 GCF_043951855.1 Proteiniclasticum sp. C24MP | reverse complement strand
TTTGATTGTCTGCCTGTTTTGATGACTGCATCATCGGAGCAGATCAGGCATGTTCTTCTGAAATGTCCGTCTTATGGGATAGTTCATATAGTATAATGAGACTAGTGAGTAAAGAAATGATGAAGGAAGTGAGACAATGAGTCTTAAACTGATCTATGGTCGAGGCGGAAGCGGAAAGACCAGTCGGATCTATGATGAAATTAAAGAAGAGATGAAGAAATATCCGGACAGAGATATGATTCTTCTGGTTCCTGACCAGTACACCTTCAGAGCGGAGCAGAAAATACTGAAGGAACTGGGACACACCAGTGTATTCAGGGTATCAGTCATGAGTTTCAGCACCATGACAAGAAGAATCCTTGCAACGGTGGGTGGGGCTACCCACGCTCTGATCTCAGATACCGGGAAAAGCATGCTCATGACCAAAGCCATGAGTGACGTCAGGGATCACCTGCACCTCTTTAAAGCGGTGGCGGGAAAGCCTGGTTTCATCGATATGGCAAAAAGCCTCGTGGATGAGATGAAGAGATACGATATGGATATGGATGAACTCAGAAAAACCATAGAGGAATCTGAAGACAAGGAACTGATCCAGAAATTTCAGGATATCCTTCTCTTTTATGATGCATTCGAAGAAGAAGTCCATAAAGGATATGTGGACACCACAGACGAAATGAATTTTTCCATGGAGAGAATCCATGAAGCGGGTTTTCTGAAGAATGCAGAAGTTTTCATCGATGAGTTCAATGATTTTTCCGTGATGCAGCTGCGGTTCATTGAAAAGCTTCTTGAAAATGCCAGAAGAGTCATTCTGACCCTGACCATGGATAAGCATCATGACCAGGGCGATGTTTTTCAGATCACGAAAGATACGGAGAGAAAGATCTTCGATGCAGCTGAAATGGCTGGAGCCTCTATTGAAAAGCCGCTGATACTGGCGGATGAAACACCGCTGAGGTTCAGGAGCAATCCTGAGCTGGCGCATCTGGAAGCGGAATACTTCCATTATCCCAATGGAAGTTTCAGGGGAAGACCCAAAGCCATCAGCATTTATAAAGCCCAGAACAGTTATGATGAGGTGGAGAAAATCGCACTGGATATCAAGCGGAGAATCCGGGAGGATGACACCCTGAGGTATCGGGACCTGGCGATTCTGTGCAGAAACATCGATGCTTACGAGAACATCATCGTATCCGTATTTCGTGAGCATGAAATTCCTGTTTTCCTCGACAAGCGAAGAGACATTGACGGAAATCCTCTTTCCCAGTACATTCTGGCTCTTGTGGAAGTGGCGGATCAGGGATTCACCTATGATGCATTGTTCAAGCTTCTGAAGACGGGGCTGTCTCATATCAGTACAGAGGAAGTGGATCTTCTTGAGAACTATATACTGGCCAATGGAATAAAGGGAGGAAATTTTCAGAAAGAATGGGTGTATCCCTATCCCAATATTCAGGAGGAGAAGCTGGGAGAGGAGTATCTCCAGCGAACCAATGAGATCAGAGAAAAGATCGCGTCGGTGTATGGACCGTTAAGAGACAGCATCCTATCGGCAGAACATGTGGAGGAAGTCACAAGAACACTTTACGAGCATCTGGAAAATCATGGTGTTCTGGCGAAATCCGTGGAAACCATCAATGAGATCAGCGATCAGGAAATCGCCAAGGAGCATAAGGAAGTGGTCAAGGGAATCATTTCCATCTTTGACGACCTGGTTGATGTGCTGGGCAGTGAAAAAATGGAGACTGCAGTCTACGGTGATATCCTGAGACAGGCCATGATCAGCTACAAGATCGCCCTGATTCCCCTCACCCTGGATCAGGTGATTCTCGGTGATGTGGCCAGAGTGAAAAGCGACAGCATAAGAGGACTTTTCATTCTAGGTGTCAATGACGGAATTTTTCCGAAAACCATCTCCGATGAGGGCATCATAACGGACAAGGATATCGCAAAGCTGAAAGAGGAAGGATTCGACCTCTTCATAGACTCCAAAACCAGGTCCATCTATGAGCAGTTTCTTGTCTATACGGCATTCACCATTCCTGGTGAGTTCCTCTCTCTCTCCTATGTGGGAGCAGATATGGACGGTAAATCCCAGAGACCTTCACTAGTCATCGGCAGAGTGAAAAAACTCTTTCCGGAGCTTATGGAAGCAACCTACATCAATCCCATGGACAAGAAGAGCGGGGACATGAAGGAAGTGGAGGGGAAAGTCGCGACTTTCAACGAACTGATCAAGGAAATGAGAAGAAACTATCAGGGGGATCCTGTGAATCCCTTGTGGGGAGAGGTCTATGACTGGTTCACTCAGGAGGAAGGTTTCAAAGAGCGCCTGAAAATTTCAAGAGAGGGACTAAATTACACGAATCTCTCAAAGAATCTAACTAGAGACGCTGTGAAAGCGCTTTATGGAGACAAGCTCTACCTCAGTGTATCAAGGCTTGAAAGATTCACCTCCTGTCCTTTCGCCTACTATATCCAGTATGGATTAAAGGCGAAGGATCGTGTCATGCACGAAGTGACGGCACCGGATGTAGGGACACTGATGCATGAGGTCATTGATCAGTTCACAGAGGACATCAGAGGCATGCAGATTGCCATGTCCGAGGTGGACAAGGACTTCATTCGGGGAGCTGTGGATAAGCTTGTGGATCAGGCCATCGAAAAAACCAACACCATCTATAAAAGTTCACCACGTTATAAGCATATGGGGGAAAAGGTCAAAAGAATCATCAACCGATCTCTTGAAACCATAACTGCTCAGATTTCAAAGGGAAGCTTCGTGCCCATGTTCAATGAACTGGGATTCGGAAAAGATGGAGAACGCCTGCCGGCACTTTCCATCGAGATTCCGGAAACAGGAGAAGACGCACTGCTCAGAGGAAGAATCGACCGGATTGATGTGATGGAAATGGATGGAAAGTCCTACATCAGAATCATTGATTACAAGTCCTCCGCGAAGGATGTATCCCTGAAGGATGTGTTCTATGGACTTCAGCTGCAGCTTCTGGTCTATCTGGATGTGATTTTAAGAAACTGGAGCAGCATTCTTTCTTCCCAGGCTGTACCTGGGGCAGTACTCTATTTCAGGCTGGACAATCCCATGATCAAGGGCGGCATAAACATGACGGATGAAGAGATCGAGCAGAAGGTCATGGAAAGTCTGAAACTGAAGGGGCTGCTTCTGAAAGATGCCAGAGTGATTCGTAATATGGATAAGGATATTGATGAATTTTCCCTGGTCATTCCGGCTAAAATCAAAAACGAGGAAGTGGTCTCTCCTGCTAACCGAAAGGATAAGAACAAGGAGATCATTCTTACGGAAGAGGAGTTTGATGTACTAAGGGACTATGTAAGAGAAAGTATCGGAAGAATACTGAAGGAGCTCTTTGATGGTAATATTTCGATCATGCCTTATAAAGACAAGGATAAGATACCATGTACCTACTGCACCTATAAGAGCATCTGTCAGTTTGACGGGAAAATCGCCGAGAATCATTACAGAAATCTCAAGGCGATGCCTATAGACGAGCTGTGGGAAAACATGAAAAAGAAGGAGGTGGCGGAACATGGGGAATAACTGGACTGACGAGCAGCGACTGGCCATTGAAACAAGAGGAACCAATCTCCTGGTTTCTGCAGCTGCAGGCTCGGGAAAGACAGCGGTTCTTGTGGAAAGAATCATTCAGATGATCACAAAAGACAAAGTGGATATAGACACACTGCTCGTGGTCACATTCACCAATGCGGCAGCGGCGGAGATGAGAGAGCGTATCGGAGAAGCTATTGTGGAAGCTCTGGATAACGATCCTTCTGACAGGAATCTGGAGAGGCAGCTGTCCCTTCTGAACCGGAGCAGCATTACCACCATCCATTCCTTCTGTCTGGAAATCATACGAAACAATTTTCATCACATCGGACTGGATCCGGGATTCAGGATTTCCGATGAAACAGAAGGTGCCATATTGAGAGAAGAAGCTCTGGAGGAGGCTCTGGAGGAATCCTACGAAATCCGGAATCCCGATTTTCTGAAGCTGGTGGATGCCTATGGAGGGAAAAAGGACGATAAATATCTGGCGGATCTGGTGCTGAGTTTATATCATTTCATCATGAGCAGTCCCTGGCCGTTGAGATGGCTACAGGAAAAAGTGGAATATTTCAATCTGAAGGATAAATCGCTGATGGACCTGCCGGTTTTGAAGAATCTCATGCAGGATATCCTGTTTTCACTGAAGACCTATGAAGTACCACTGGAAAACGCATTGGAGATTGCAAGATCCGATGCCTATATAAACGGTTATGAAGAAGCGATTCTGCAATCCATAGATCACTATCTCTCACTGCAGGAGATTCTCAAAAAAGGGGAGAGCTTCGATGCGGTCAAATCCTTCCTCGACAATGTGAAATTCGATGCGCTGAAAAGAGCCAAGAAAGGATATGATCCTGCTCTGGCGGACGAAGTGAAGAATGCGAGAAATGATTTCAAGGAATTCATGAATGGACTCAAAGGGTACTTTGGTGAATCCGAGGCTGACAATAGAAGAATCATCGAGAAGACCTATCCCATTCTCTGTGCGCTGGAAAATCTGACCGTACGGTTCATGGAGAAATATGAGGAGAAGAAAAGAGAGAAAGGCCTACTGGATTTTTCGGATCTGGAGCATCTGGCGCTAAAAATTCTCACCGTTGAAGAAAACGGTGAAGTGCGTCCGTCGGAAATCGCGAAAGAGTACAAGAAGAAATATGCGGAGGTTCTGGTGGATGAATACCAGGATTCCAATGAAGTCCAGGAAGTAATCATCTCCATGGTTTCCCGTAAAAATGAAGAGAATCCCAATGTGTTCATGGTAGGTGATGTGAAGCAGAGCATTTATCGTTTCCGCCAGGCGAAACCGGAGCTTTTCATGGAGAAGTACCGAACCTATTCCCTGGAAGGGAATGGTTCAGGAAGAAAGATTCTTCTTTACAAGAATTTCAGAAGCAGAAAGAACATACTGGACAGCGTCAATTTCCTCTTCAAGGGGATCATGAGCGAACGGGTGGGTGAACTTGACTACACCGATGAAGAAGCGCTCATTTATGGCGCCAGCTACTATGAGATGAACGAACTTCAGGACGAAGTGGAAGAGGCGACGGAAAAGCTTTCACAGAATGAAATTATTGAAGTCATGCTTGTGGAAGAGAGTGAATCCCCTGAATCCATGGAGGAAAACGGAGACGAGGATGCCCAGGATATCGATCCCTCGGAGTATAAGGCCATTGAAGTGGAAGCGAAGATGGTTGCCGAAAAGATCAATGAGCTGATTCGAAGTGGATTTCCTGTATATGATAAAAACACAAAAAACATGAGGCCTGTGACCTACAGAGACATCGTTATTCTCATGCGTGCCACTTCACGATCTGCAGCGATTTTTCTGGAAGAGCTTCATGAGGCGAATATTCCATCCTATAGTGACAGTTCCACCGGGTATTTCGATACCATCGAAATCCGAACCATGATGGCACTGCTGAAGATCATCGACAATCCTCTGCAGGATGTGCCTCTGGTGGCAACGCTTAGAAGTCCTGTCTTCTCGTTCAGTGAAGAGGAGCTTGTGGAAATCAGAAAGGTAAGTGACAAGGAATTTCTCTACCACAACATGGTGGAGGGAGAAGATTTCAGTGATGGAGTCAGACAGAAGATCACTTTATTCCTTGAGAAGCTCAAAGACTATCGCAGCATTTCCAGATACATGAATCTGGATGAGTTCATCTGGTACCTCTATACGGACACATCCTATCTGGACTATGTGGGGGCTATGCCTGATGGTATTGAGAGGCAGGCGAATCTGAAGATCCTGTTCCAGCGTGCAAAGCAGTTTGAAGAAACCACGCTGAAAGGACTTTTCAACTTCATCAGGTTCATAGACAAACTGAAGAAAACCACTGGTGACATCGGTGCAGCAAAGATTCTGGGTGAAAATGAGAACCTGGTGAGAATCATGAGTATTCATAAATCCAAAGGACTGGAGTTTCCGGTGGTCTTCCTGGTGAATGCTTCCAAGAGGTTCAACAAAATGGACCTCAACAGACAGATCATTCTTCATGAAACACTTGGTTTCGGTCCGAATTTTGTGGACCTTGATAGAGGGCTTACGGATACGACACTGATCAAGGAAGTGATCAGAAGAAAAATCAGCCTCGAAAACATCTCGGAAGAGATGAGGGTGCTTTACGTGGCACTGACGAGAGCAAAGGAGAAACTGATCATCACCGGGCACATCAAGGATGCGGAAAAGAGTATGAAGAAATGGACGGAACTGAGTGCTGGAGAAGACTTCAGGATACTTGAAGGCAAGGTGGAGAAAGCCTCGGGCTATCTGGACTGGATCATGTCGGTGCTTCTGAAGCACAAGGATTTCGCCGAGGAGAGAACCGATGGTAAAGCTTTCGTGTTCGGAAAGGACGTCGGATTCCATCTGGAAATCAGAAGGAAAACTGCCATTCTCAAGGATCTGAGTCTGGAGGAAGAAAAGCCTGCGGGTCTGTTCACGCTGGATACTATAAGAGATGCGGACTCCGCTTTCGAAGTCAACCAGAGGCTGGGATTCAGGTATGCCCATGAAGATGAGACGAAAAGGAGTTCTAAGATTTCCGTGACAGAGCTGAAAAGACTGGCCGGTCATCGGGAAACGGATGATATTTCCGAAACGCTTCTTGAAGAAAAGTCCCTGGAAAGACCCAAATTCATGATGAAGAACGCAGGGCTCACTGCAGCGGAGAAAGGTACCGCATTCCATAAGGTGATGCAGTATATGGATTTCAGTCTTGAAACACGAGATGAGATTGAAAAGGATATGGAGAACATGGTGAAGAGAGAACTTATCAGGCAGGAAGAAGCGGATGCAGTAGATCCGGCGAGAATCAGAAAACTTCTCGAGAGTCCTCTGGGACAGAGAATGAAAAAAGCGGATGCCAATGGCGATCTGAAGCGTGAAGCGAAATTCCTCATGAATATGGATGACAGTGAGGTCATGGTCATAGGGGTCATAGACTGCTACTTTAAAGAAGAGGATCAGCTCGTGCTGGTGGACTACAAGACAGACTTTGTGGATGGAGCGGATTATGAACTCGTTCTTACTGAGAGATATCAGGAACAGCTTCGATACTACAAAGATGCTCTGGAGCGTATAACAGGTCATAAAACAAAGGGTGTTTTCCTCTATTCCGTATCAATAGGACAAGAAATATCCATAATTTGACAATATTTCCTTTTTTATTGTTTCAATTTGAAGTATAATATAATTATAATTTATCACGCAATTAAAGATAGGGGTGTTTTTAGATGGCTGTTGGTAGAGACAAAACTCGGATTCTTCTGACATTACCTCAGGATCTGAAAGAAGAGCTTACAGATGAAGCAAAGGGCGATAATCGTTCATTGAACAACTACATCTTGAATCTTCTGCTCAGTTCTGAGAAAAGAACCGAAAACGACCGAGATTAAAGGAAAAAACCGGAAGTTATGTTTAATGAACTTCCGGTTTTTTTCTGTTTTTTCATTGAACTTTTTCAGGATATTTAATGTTTAACAAATCAAAATAAATTTACTTAATCGATTAAGTAAATGGATTATAAAATTAGAAGGTTTTGTCAAGTGCTATTCGAACAGAATGTTTCATTGTACGTACACCTAAATGAAAGTCCATCGAAATTTGTAATTGAGGTCGAAATTTTAATTTATTTTATATTAAGATTAAAGATAAATCAGAAAATGAAGATAAGAGATTTCTGCAGGTGTTTGTTATACTTTTATTAAACGCGGTTTCAACATGATATTCAGGTGATATTTTTCTTGATTTCGGGCAGGTTTTTCCAGTATCGCCCAGGCATGGACCTTTTCTGTACTTTCCGATTCATTCTGGAAGCGATGGTGATATGGGTGAAATACTGCTGCCATTTCTCGATATTTGAATCTTCCTTCAGAAGCTTCTTATCAATAAGGATATCTTTCTTCAATGTCCACTTTCCGTTTCGGGAAAGTATGGCCTCCTTACGATGCTCATCGTAAATGATGAAATTCATATCTCCATAGCGCTCTGCAAAATGAGGGGCAACGAAGGAGAGAATATCATGATCCGGATCGATTTGAGCCATATAAACTGAACCTACCAGAGAAAACCGGATAAATCCTTTGAATCTATGACTCTCCAGAGATACCTGTCTGGAGAGTTTTGTTACTTTCATAATCAGTTCATCCTGATAGTTGTGCGCATTTTTCGGGTTTCTGAAACAGCTGATGATATATCTTAAAACGAGGCTAGGAGCGGAAGGATCTTTATGATTTAATGCATAGGAGATAAGTGTCAGTGTTTCCACATCAAATTTCGCTTCCATGGAACGTTTCACACGCTGAAAGGCTTCCTCTTCATAGGAGAGCATCCAGGGCTCATCTATGAGGTTTCTCACGTAGTCTTTTTCCCTGTAGAGAATGGGATCTTCCTTATCCACATATACATGATACACGGCCATGAGAAGCCCTTCCATGGAACCGTCAAAAAGCATTACTTTCACTAGAAGTCACCTCCAAGTGATTTTCTGATGATGGTCTTGTCCGCGAGAATCTGAGAGAGGTTCTGTCTGTCCAGAATGATATCATGAGGAGAAGCATTCAAGCTACTAAGACTATGATCGATTTCCTCAAATAGACTGAGCTGAATCTGATCTTTCTTTTTACTGATCGCTTCGTAGATGAATTCCGGCCGCATGGCGAAATTTCCGTGATATTTTCCGTTGATGAGAATGAAGTGCTTGGCTCTGGTCAGAACGATACCCATTTTCTTCAGTCCTTCGTAGGTAAGAGAAGCAAGTTTTCTTGCCCGGATGATTCTTTTAGCGGAGGTGAGACCGATGCCGGGTATTCTCAGCAGCATCTCATAACTCACTTTATTGACTTCCATAGGGAAAAGTTCCATGTGAGAGAGTGCCCATTGTGTTTTCGGGTCCACATTCACATCCAGGTTTTCATTCTCGCCCAGCAGTTCACCTGCTGTGAATTTATAGAAACGAAGCAGCCAGTCGGCCTGGTAGATCCGATGTTCACGAAGAAGAGGCGGGGCACTCAGCTGCGGCAGAAGCTTGTTTGTGCTGATGGGAATATAGGCGGAATAATAGACACGCTTCAGATTATAGCCGGTATAAAGGTTCTGGCTGAGACTGAGGATCTTTCCGTCGGTGGTAGGGGTGGCTCCGATGATGAGCTGAGTAGACTGACCTGCAGGAACGAAATCCTGCGCAAATCGTGAGATACGCTTTTCTTCCTTGCTCACCACGATGTTTTCTGCAATCTGCTTCATGGGTTTCAGAATCAGCGGTCGGCTTTTCTCCGGAGTGATCGACTTGTAGCTGATTTCCTCAGGCAGCTCAATATTCACGCTGACACGATCCGCGTAAAGACCTGCTTCATGAACCAGGTGACTGCTGGCTCCGGGAATCACCTTCACATGAATGTATCCGTTGAAGCGTTCTCTCTGTCTCAGTGTCTTTATGACTCGGATCATAAGCTCCATGGTATGGTCGGGGCTCACGATGACACCGGAGCTCAGAAAAAGCCCTTCAATGTAGTTTCTTCTATAGAAGCTCATGGTCAGGGTGATCAGCTCTTCCGGCGCAAAAGCGGCTCTTTCCACATCACTGCTGATTCTGTTCTGGCAATAGGCGCAGTCGTAGATGCAGAAGTTGGTCATGAGGATCTTCAGCAGACTGATGCATCGTCCATCCGCAGTGAAGCTGTGGCAGATGCCCGCTGTGGCCGCATTGCCAACGCCGCCCTTGATACTGCCTCTGTTGCTTCCGCTGGATGAACAGGAAACATCATATTTCGCTGAATCCGAAAGTATTCTGATTTTATCAAGAATATCCACAGTGCTCGCCTCCTATTTGAGAAAATTATAGCACATATGTTCTTTTACGACAACAAAAATTAAACACATGTTCTAAAATATCGCAAAATAAAAGAATGAGCGTGAAGGCTCATCCTCTTTGGAAGTTTAGATGAATGCAAAAAGTTCAAAGTAGAAAGGCATGACAAAAATAAATGCGATGGAAGTCAGTGCAGTCATGAAGGAGGAATAGGAGGGGTTACCACCATATTTCCCTACTGCGATGGAGATATTTGTCATGACAGGTAGTCCTGCGCATACAATGAAGACCTTTGTAAGATCCTCAGGCATGTTGAATGCTTTCATCAGAAGAAGACACGAAACCGGTGCCAGAACAAATCGCATCAGAAGAATCAGTACTGTGGTGACTGGACTCCCTACAGAGCTCATCTTGAGATCGCCGATGACACTGCCCATGAAGAGAAGGGAAAGAGGGGTCATGAGGATTCTCAGATAATTGATGCTGTCCATGGCATAGGTCGGTAAAGACACATTGTAGTACAGCAGGAGAATACCCACTGTAAATCCTATGATGGGCGGGTTGAAGATCTTCAGAAGATTCTTGCTGCTGAAGGCTTTCCCGGAGCTTCTGACCAGCTGATAAATGCCCAGTGTCCAGAAGGTCAGTGTATTGGCGATGAAATAAAGCATCAGGTAAGGAACGGCTTTTTCTCCGAAAATCCCTGTGATGAGTGGAAGTCCCACGAATATGGTGTTGGAGAAGGTTGCCATGGACAGGAATTCACCCTGCTCCATTCCTCGCAGTGAAAGAGCCTTGGAAACGCCATAGGCAATGACGTTCATGAAGACCATGGTGAGGATTGCGATCAGAATACTCCTGTAGGAGTTTCTGAAGGTGGCAATGGAAAAATTCGTCAGGTTGATATAGATCATCACAGCGGGTGTACAGAAGTTCACCAGCAGCTGTGAAAGGAATTTATCGGTTCTCTTGTCTGTGACTCTGCTCTTTTTCAGGATGAAACCCAGAGTACCCAGAATCATCATGGTAATAATGGTGTTTTTCACGTTTTCAGTCATTCGTCAAGCTCCTTGCGCGCAATAGTAAGTAGTGTTTCCTTTTCATTCAGTTTTGGTTCTTTCAGGACTTTGTCCAGAAGAAGATTGAGAATTCTTCCGACTTCTCTTCCTTCTCGAATGCCCAGGTTCATGATATCCTGACCACTGACAGCCAGGTCTCTGATCTGCAGCGGATCCTTCCGTTCGATGATATCCACCATCCGGTCTCTTAACGCACTGATTTCGAACAGCCTGGTGTTTCCGTTTTCCGGTTTGCTGACGAAATCAGCTGTTTTGAGCTCAAACAGGTCATTGATGTTTTCTTTTTCGAGCTTTCGGATGAGCTTTTTCAGTTTCAGTTCATTCTTCATATCGATGCTGACCATATGGTTCGAGATCAGAGTCAGAACCTTCTTTATGGTTTTCCTGTCATATTTCAGACGAAGAAGTGTGGTTTCCGCGATTTCCGCAGATCTCACTTCATGGCCGTAAAAGTGTCCTATTCCATTTCTGTCCACCGTGAAGGTTCCAGGCTTGCCACAGTCATGAAAGAGGGCTGCAAGCCTCAAATGGAGCTTGGCGGGCACATGATCCACCACATCCAGCGTATGGCCCAGAACATCCTTGTCGTGATGCGGATTGAACTGGCTGAATACAGCCATGGGCATGATCTCGGGAATCACATATTTCATGACACCCAGCTGGAAGAGCATAGAGATTCCTCTTGAGGGTGTTTCAGATAAAAGGATGGTATTGAGCTCTTCCCGGATTCTTTCCACACTGATGAACTGGAGACCATCCATGGTTTCCACGATGCCGAAAAGGGTCTTCTCTTCTATATTGAAGTTCAGTGTGGTGGCCAGTCGTATGGCTCTCAGGATTCTCAAGGCATCTTCCTTGAAACGCAGAATGGGATTTCCCACAGCCCGTATGATTTTCCCCCTGATATCCGATGTTCCGTCGAAGGGATCAATGATCCCCTTTTCCGTGTTGAAGGCGATGGCGTTGATGGTGATGTCCCGTCTTCTGAGATCCTCCACAAGATCATCAATGAAGATCACATTAGCGGGATATCTGCTGTTGATGTATTCCCCATCTGCACGGTACGTCGTGACATCATAAATGCCGTCGGTGGTGACTACACCGACGGTGCCATGCCTGATTCCCGTGGGAATGGTTTTTCTGAAAATCCGGATGACTTCATCCGGGTCTGCCGATGTGGTGATATCATAGTCCTTGGGTGGAAGGCCTATGAGTATATCTCTGATGCATCCACCGACCACGTAGGCTTCATGACCGTTCTTATTCAGTTCTTTTATGATGTAGCCGACGCCTTTTGGCAGGGTGATGTCCATTGCACTCATCCTTTCCAGTCAGTCAAGATATTATCGAAGAAAGGTTAGTCTTCATTTGACCGTTGTTGTATACTTAATTATAACCTATTTTGTCAGGAAGGAGAATTTTATGGAGCTTGCAAGCAAAAAAATATGTGATTTGACGGTCGGGGATCGTGTGGACTGTTTCTTCATCGTGAAGAGAGTAGACCTGAAGACCACCAATTCAAACGATAAGAAATATCTGGATTTCATATTCGGAGATAAGACGGGGGAGATTTCAGGTAAACTCTGGGAGGTTCCTGCGGCAATGGAAACCATGTTCAAGGAAAGTGATTTGGTCAAAGCCAGGGGTACAGTCACCAGTTTCATGAACAGCAATCAGTTTAAAATCGATAGAATCAGACTTTCATCAGACGAGGATGGTGTGAATCCGGAGGACTTTGTGGAAACAGCGCCACTTAAGAACACCTTCATGCTGGATGAAATACGAAAGTACATCATTTCCATAAAGGATGAGGACATCCGTAAAGTGGTTGAAAGTGCAGTGGAAGAAAAAATGGATAAAATCATGTACTATCCTGCGGCAAAAAGAAACCATCATGCCATCCGTTCCGGACTTCTGTATCATGTACTGACCATGCTGAAGCTCGGGCAGCAGATTGCTGGAATCTACAGCTCAGTGAATACGGATCTTCTTTATGCGGGAATCATCCTGCATGACCTGGAGAAGATGAATGAAATGGAATCCTCCGAACTGGGGATCGTCAGTGAATATACCATTGAAGGGAATCTTCTCGGACATATTAGTCTAGGCGTCAAAAATGTGGACAGAATCTGCGACAGACTTGGAACACCGGATGAGAAGAGGATGCTTCTGCAGCATATGATTCTATCTCATCATTACGAGCCTGAGTATGGAAGTCCTGTGAAGCCCATGTTTCTGGAAGCGGAACTTCTGCACCACATCGATATGATCGATGCCAGGGTCTTTGACTTCAATCTGGCAGTGAGAGACCTGGAACCAGGCACTTTCTCTGAAAGCATTTTCTCGCTGGACAGAAGAAGAATCTATAATCCGAAGCTTTAGTGAAAAGCTGAACAACAACTCAGGCAATGAATGCATGAAATAAATTTTGGAGGAACTTTTATGAGCACAGTAGAAAAACTATTGAAGTATGTCAAATACGATACCACTTCCGATGAAAACAGCACATCGGTACCCTCCACAAAGGGCCAGATGGTTCTCATCGAAGAGCTGAAGAAGGAACTGGAAGAGCTGGGGCTTGAGACGAAGCTGGATGAGAAGGGGTACCTTTTCGGCTTTCTCAGGAGCAACTCGGATAAGAAGCTGAAGAAACTGGGTCTTCTTGCCCACGTGGATACATCACCGGATATGAGCGGGAAGGATGTGAATCCAAGAATCGTGAATTATGAAGGTGGAGACATCGTTCTCCATGAGGAGAACGGAATTGTACTCAAGGAATCGGAGTTTCCGGCTCTTTCCGGTTATGTGGGGCAGGAGCTTGTGGTCACAGACGGAACCACCCTTCTGGGTGCCGATGACAAGGCGGGGGTAGCTGAAATCATGGCTGCTCTGGAGCATATTGTAAAGGACAAGGACTTCATCCACGGAGACATTCATGTGGCCTTCACGCCAGATGAGGAAATCGGTCGTGGACCCCATCATTTCGATGTGGAAGCCTTCGGTGCGGATGTGGCCTATACCATGGACGGAGGACCTCTTGGAGAACTGGAGTTTGAGAACTTCAATGCGGCTTCTGCGAAAGTCACGGTCAGAGGAAGAAATGTGCATCCTGGTACAGCCAAGGATAAAATGGTGAACTCCATTTTCATCGCCATGGAATATGCGGATTTCTTTGATCGAAATGATACACCTGAGCATACGGAGAAATATGAAGGGTTCTATCATCTCAATGAGTTCAAGGGAGATGTGGACGGCACAAGCCTGGACTACATCATCAGAGATTTCTTTGAAGAGTCCTTTGAGGAAAGAAAGAAGAAGATGCTGGTAGCGGCGGATGCGCTCAACGAAAAATACGGAGAAGGTACGGTCACTGTGGAGCTTCACGATCAGTACAGGAACATGAAGACCAAGATCGAGCCTCACATGTATCTGGTGGAAAATGCCAAGCTGGCTATGAAAAAAGCCGGTGTCACACCGGACATCAAACCGATCCGAGGTGGAACAGATGGAGCGCAGCTCTCTTACATGGGTCTTCCCTGCCCGAACATCTTCACCGGCGGTGAGAACTTCCATGGAAGATATGAGTTCATCTCAGTGGCTTCCATGGACAAAGCGGTGGAAGTGCTTCTGAATCTCATCGAGATCTTCGGGGAAGAAGAAGCGTAGCCAAGAGAATCCAAAGAAACTCAATTGAATCGTTAAAAGGAAAGGGAGCAGATCATCGTTTTGTGATCTGCTCCCTTTTCCTGTAATCTACCTGAAATATTCAATTTATTCTCTTCTGAAATAATCCTCTTCCAGCTCCTGGACTTCACCTGTCAGGGGATCCACCACATGATAGCTTGTGACCCCGTCCGCTTCAACCGTATAGTAATAGATTCTATTGCTATGCAGGATGCCTTTCTGTCTGCCCATGGCTGGGATGGTGCGGCTCTGGAATTCCTGCTCTGGAAAATCCACGCTTTCATCCATAGATGCTTCCACAAGTGCTTTTCCTTCCTCGTAGGTATAGTCAGGTATCGTGTACCAGATGAGTACAGGAAGCAGAAGGCTCACCATAATCATGGACGAGAGCTTCCAGCTTTTCAGCGACAATTTTTCACCGCTCTGAAAGAGCTTCCGATAGAAGATGGGCTGAAGCAGAAGTGGAATGAAGATGGAGGCCTGATAGATTCCGATGTAGTCTTTCAGCGCCCGGTAGTAAAAGTAGGCTTCCACCAGAGTCAGTATGGTGATTCCAGCTAGGATATACTTTTTCATGGATTCCTTTGGCATCATATGAACTCCCTTCTATGCTTTACTGAGGGTCTCTTCACGGTCTTTTCCGAAGAAGACCATATTGATCACATTGGCACCTGTATGCGCGCCGATGGTCATGCCCATGGTCACGGATGTGATGTCCGTAGAAAGGTTCTTTTCTCTTATGAGCTTTTCAAGAAGAGCCACATCATCAGGACAGTTGCCGTGGGCGATGAGAACTCTAGAGGAGTTGGGCTCCACAAGGCCTTTTTCCAGATAGTCCACCAGAGTATGAAGGGACTTCTTTCTTCCCTTGGCTTTTTCGATGTTTAGAAGCTTCCCTTCTCTGCTCATATACAGAATGGGCTTTATGGAAAGCATGGTGCCCATGGCAGCTGAAAAGCTGGAGACACGTCCACCTCTTTTCAGATGGTTGAGATCGTCCACCGTGAAGATGTGGTTCACGTGGAACTTCTTTTCTTCCAGTACCTTTATGATGTCATCCATGGAGGAGCCGCTCTTCTGCATCTTTGCAGCTTCCAGAACCAGAAGAGATACACCGACGGAAGCGCTCATGGTGTCCACAAGTTCCACTCTTCTTTCAGGATAGTCTTCCTTCAGCATATTCCGGGCAACATTGGCTGCACCGAAAGTTCCGCTCAGAGAAGAAGAGAATCCCACATAGAGAACATCTAAGCCTTCTTCCAGGTAGGGTCTGAAAAATTCATAAAAACGGGCAGGAGTGATCTGACTTGTGGTTGGCATGGCACCTTCTTTTAAAGCATTGTAGTAGCTGTGTGCATCGATACTTTGCCAGTTGTCTTCAATGTATTCCTTGCCGTTGAAGTTCACTGCCATACCGATGACATCAACCCCCTGTTCATGAAGCTTTTCGAAAGGCATATCGCATCCGGAATCAGTTAAGATTTTAAAATTCATCATTGCATTATCCCGATTTACAGGTAAATCGAGCATCCTCCTTTTCGTGTAGTTTAGTAAGTATAATAATTCCATAACATCGTTGAGGCTTATGTTAAAATAAAAATTACCGATGTTCTACTAAGTATACCATAGGAATAAAATCAAATTATTAAAAGTTTCTTTGGTT
>NZ_JBINJW010000034.1:0-23804 GCF_043951855.1 Proteiniclasticum sp. C24MP | reverse complement strand
CAAATACAAAATATTAACTTTTCCGGAAAAACAGGCACGCTTCAGGCTGATGAAATCAGCCCTTCAATTCGCCATTTTTCTTGCAGACTCAGTCAGTATCGCTTACTTCACCAGCTTATCCGTTCTGCATCATCTGGCTTTTTTTGATGCGCTGCTTGTGTGCATACATTTTATGATCCGCAAGATTGTAGAGCTCATCCAGAGAAATACTTTCCTGATGTTTCTGATACCCGAAACTGAACTCCAGTTTATTCACCAGGGGATCCTCATGATGCGATAAAGCACCGGTCAGTTCTTCGATGAGAAATTCGATACTGTCATACTGTCCATCAATGATGACGGCAAACTCATCTCCTCCGAGTCTCGACACCAGTCCATACCGGTCAAAGGTCTTCTTCAGAGCCTGCCCGAAAGCGATGAGGACTTCATCTCCCTTCTGATGACCATAACTGTCATTGATTTCCTTGAAATAATTAAGATCAAAGATCACCACCCCAAAGGGCTTTCGGATCTGCACAAAATAGTTCAGCTGACTTTCATAGTTCTTTCTGTTATAGAGCTTTGTGAGATAATCCTCCTCCGAAGGAGTGGTCTCCAGGAACACATAGATGATCATGAGTCCTATGACGATGGAGGTCCATGAAAAGTGCAGTTTGGAATCGTAAAGCTGTATCACCATGCCGATGATCGGCAGAAGAAAGCAGAGGATGAAAATCATCGACTCCTTCCTGGTGATCTTCCTTCTGCTCCGTAGAATGAAATACAGCATGTAGATGTAGAATCCCGCCAGCACGACATAGTGAATCTCCTTGTAGTCCCCGCTGCTGAAGCTGTTGGTCACAGGGTTTACAGAAAAGTAGATGGGTAGGAAGATGTTCACAACAAGCAGCAGAAACGTAAGAAAGGATACCTGCTGGTAATAGAATCTTTCCCGGACTCTTCTGGGATTCTTGTAGGTCCTGTAATCCATATAGGAAAGCAGGAGACCCCCGATGACCGGCCCCAGAAGAAAGAGCAGGAAGTTCGTGCCGTATTCAAGCAGAAACGCTCCTCTGAAGAGCATTCCGTCAAAGATCCATGTAAGAGGCTCCATGATGATGGAAACCGCTGTAGCCACGATAAGAACCCTTAACAGCCTGCTGCTGAATGTTCTTATCGTCGAGATCCGGACAAACAGATAGAGACTGAGCAGAATGAATAAGGCAAAGATATTGATCTGAAACTGTACAAGATAATCCATAATACTTACTCCTGTCCCGAAGCGTTCAGAATAGGATCTCTCGACTATTCATCATCGAGTGATTCTGATTCCGAGCACAATCCAACGCGCATATATATTTGTATTGTAAGGATATCAAAATAATTTCAGAGAATCAATGAAATACAGGGGATTTCCTGCGAATTTCCAGATTATTCATCAGTTTTGAAAGATGCATTCACCTTTTTCCATGGAAGAAGACGCACTTTCCGACAAAAAAAACCGGAGACCGACGACGCAGTCTCCACTAGCAGCTCAGATGCTACAGATCGTTTTCTTCATAATAGACTTTTTCCAGATAGAGCCCCCAGGGTGGAAGGACCATGGATTTCCCCCGCTGACCGGATTCCAGGATGGATATCACCTCTTGCCTTGTGATTCTCCCGTTTCCAGCATCGAGCAGCGTGCCTGCAATGATTCTTGCCATGTTATAGAGAAAGCCCGATGCGGTGATGTAGAGCACCAGAAACTCGCCTTCCTCCACAATGCGTATATCTCTCATGTCCTTCACCGGATTGGGATCGGAGCTTCCTACGGAGCGGAAACCGGTGAAATCGTGGGTCCCCAGAAACGCCTCCGCCACCTCCTTCATTTTCAGAAGATCCAGCTCCTGTCGAACAAGATAGGCGTAATTGCGATAGAGCGCGGAAGGCTGACTTCTTCTCAGAAAGCGGTAGGAATAGGTCTTGCCTCTGGAATGAAAGCGTGCATCAAATTCCTTCTGCACCGCTCGAGATTCCTGGGCTTTCAGATCCTCCGGTAGATACTGGTTCAGCGCCACTGCGATTTTCTCCGGAGGTATGTTTCCCCTCGTCTCAAAAGAAACAGGATATCTTCTGGCATGGACCCCTGCATCGGTTCTTGAGGAGCCCGATACACTGATTTCCTCCCCAAGAAGCATGCTCAGCGCTTTCTCCAGCTCCTCCTGCACGGTCCGCACTTCCTTCTGCCTCTGATATCCGTGGAAAGCAGTTCCGTCATATTCCACATAGAGTAAAATTTTCATTTCTTCCTCCTTGTATGGGAAAGACCATTTCCTTTCCAAGAAATGGTCTCTTCTTCAGTTCATTAGAACAGATTCGTGTAGCGCAGACTGAATGTGAGGATCACAAGCACTGCGAAAATCGCAAAAGCTCCGAAATCCCTCGGATTGTACTTCAGCTGCTTCATTCTGGTTCTGCCTTCGCCACCTCTGTAGCTTCTGGCTTCCATGGCCATGGCCAGCTCCTCCGCTCTTCGGAAGGAAGAGATGAACAGCGGTACCAGGAGCGGAATCAGGCTTTTCGCCTTCTTGATGATATTGGTGGACTCGAAATCCGCACCTCTTGCCATCTGCGCCTTCATGATCTTATCCGTCTCATCCATGAGGGTCGGAATGAATCGAAGGGCGATGCTCATCATCATGGCCAGCTCATGGGCAGGCACCCCGATCTTCTTGAAAGGTTTCAGAAGACTTTCGATGCCGTCCGTCAGCTCGATGGGGGAAGTGGTCAGGGTCAGAATGGATGTACCCATGATGAGGAACACCAGTCTGAAAGTCATAAACAGTGCCTGATAGACACCTTCCCTGTAGATCTTGAAGATCCAGAAATCAAGGAGCAGCGTATCCTGCGTGCCCTTGGTCACGAACATGTTGAGAAATGCCGTGAACAGGATCAGCACGAATACGGGTTTCACACCCTTATACAGATACTTGGGTGAGAGCTTCGCCACGCGAACCATAAGCAGTATGAAGCCCAGGATGAGCAGGTACGCCGTGAAATTCTGCACCAGAAACAGGTTCACGATGAACAGAATGGAAATCAGAATCTTCGTCCTGGGGTCCAGCTTATGGATGAAGGATTCTCCAGGAATATATTGTCCTATGGTGATGTTCTTAATCATGTTTCTGACCCCCTTTTGCAAGATACTTTCTGATTTCTTCCCTGGCTTCTGCCACAGTGAAGATATCCTCTCTTACAGGAATGCCTTTTTCCTTCAGGGCTCTCATGAGATAGGTGATCTGAGGTGCACCCAGACCCACTTCTTCCAGCATGTCGATCTTTGTGAAGACTTCCCTTGGCGTTCCCTTCATCATGATCTTCGCATCGCTCATGACGATGACCTCTTCCGCCACATCCGCCACATCTTCCATGGAGTGGGTCACAAGGATAACCGTGTGCTTGTATTCCTCATGGAGCTTCTTCAGCTGATGAAGGATGGCATCTCTTCCTCTGGGGTCAAGTCCTGCGATGGGTTCATCCAGAATCAGCACCTTGGGCTCCATGGCCACAACGCCGGCAATGGCGACGCGTCGCTTCTGTCCGCCTGAAATCTCGAAAGGAGACAGGTCCTTGTATTTTTCATAATCCAGACCCACCATATCCATGGCTCTTTTCACGCGCTTTGACACTTCTTCGTCATCGAGGCCCAGATTCTTGGGGCCGAAGGCGATATCCTTTTCGATGGTTTCTTCAAACAGCTGATATTCCGGATACTGGAAAACCAGCCCCACCTTCTTGCGCACATCGCTCATGACGGTCTTCTTGTCGGTGATATCCATGCCGTCGATGATGATTTTACCTGAAGTAGGCTTCAGAAGACCATTGAGATGCTGAATCAGTGTGGACTTTCCTGAACCTGTATGCCCGATGAGCGCATAAAACTTCCCCTCGTCCAGCTCCAGATTGATGTTGTCCAGGGCAATGGTTTCAAAAGGTGTTTTAGGCATATATACATGAGTCAGATTTTCTATTTTAATTGACATATTGCCTCCACCATTTCTTCTATATTTAGTATCCCTTCCTCAAGAGGAACACCATCTTTGATCAGTTCATGCGCCAGTTCCGTCACCTGTGGGACATCCAGTCCTATGGACTTGAGAAGCTCCACATTCTTGAATACATTACGAGGTGTGTCATCGATGATGATCTTCCCTTCTTCCATGACGACGATCCGATCCCCCTGCACCGCCTCTTCCATGAAGTGGGTGATGTGCACGATGGTGATGTTGTACTCTTCATTGAGCTGCCGGATGGTCTTCATGACCTCTTCTCTTCCTGAAGGGTCCAGCATGGCTGTAGGCTCATCCAGGATGATGATTTTCGGACGCATGGCAATGATTCCTGCAATGGCCACCCTCTGCTTCTGTCCACCGGACAGAAGATGCGGTGCATGCTTTCTGTATTCGTACATATTCACTTCTTTCAGCGACTTGTCCACTCTCTTTCTGATTTCAGAAGGTTCCACCCCCAGATTTTCTGGGCCAAAGGCCACATCTTCTTCCACCACGGTGGCCACCATCTGGTTGTCCGGATTCTGGAACACCATACCCGCTCTTTTTCGCACTTCCCAGGTATTCTCCGGGTCCGTGGCATCGATGGAATCAATGTAGATTTTTCCTCCTGCAGGCAGAAGCAGTGCATTCATATGCTTTGCGAAGGTGGATTTTCCTGAACCGTTGTGTCCGAGAACCACCACAAATTCGCCTTCTTTTACGGTGATATTGACGCCGCGAAGAGAATATTCCTTCTCTCCTTCAGGACCATCATCATAATAATGGGTAAGGTCCACAGCTCTGATCATTTCTTTCTCTTCTCTATTGCTTTTACTCTCCATATTGACCCTCCTAAGATAAGCACTAAAGACAGATCACCTGCTGTCTTTACTACTTATCACTTTATATTATCATGTTTAACTGAAAAAGGGGACTAAGTTTCCTTAATCCCCTTACTTCATTCAAAGGGAAGTTATACTTCCTCTTTACTATTAAACCAGTTCCAGAATTGCCTTTTCAGCACCGTCGCCTCTTCTTGGGCCTGCTTTGTAGATTCTGGTGTAACCACCGTTTCTCTCAGCATACTTTGGCGCGATATTGTCAAACAGATTCTTCACTACTTCTTCTTCGTGAACATAGCTAAGTACCTGTCTTCTCGCATGAAGGTCTCCTCTCTTAGCAAGAGTGATCATCTTTTCAGCGATGTTCTTTGTTTCCTTAGCTCTGTAGAATGTAGTTTCTATTCTACCATGCTTTAAGAAGTTTGTAACAAGACTTCTCAGCATAGCAGTTCTCTGGTCGGTTGGACGACCAAGTTTTCTTAATGTAGCCATTTAACTTACCTCCTTTACTCGTCAGTGGACTTTAAGGATAAATCCAAGTCCTTTAACTTTCTCTCGACTTCTTCGAGAGATTTCTTTCCTAGATTCCTTACCTTCATCATATCATCCATGGTCTTTTCTGTAAGCTCATGTACGGTATTGATACCTGCCCTCTTCAGACAGTTGTAGGATCTGACGGATAGATCCAGTTCCTCGATGGTCATCTCCAGAACCTTCTCTTTCTTGTCATCTTCCTTCTCAATCATCACTTCAACGTCGTTTGCATGATTGGTCAGTGTCATGAACAGCTTAAAGTGCTCAATAAGTACTTTTGCAGCAAGACTTATGGCTTCTTCTGTCAAAATGGTACCATTGGTCCATATTTCAAGAGTCAGCTTGTCGTAGTCTGTAACCTGTCCGACTCTTGTATTATCCACTGTAAAGTTTACTCTCTTCACAGGGGTATATATTGAATCCATTGGAATAGTAGATATGGCCAGGCCTTCAGCCTTGTTTCTCATCTGAGAAACATATCCTCTACCTCTATCCACATTGATTTCAACATACAGCTTTGCATCCTCTTCCAGTGTGGCGATGTATAGATCCTTATTGACGATCTCCACATCTCCATCGGTCTTGATGTCTCCTGCTGTAACCACACCAGGTCCCTTGGCATCTATATAGATCTTTCTGGGGCCTTCTCCATTCATCTTGATGAACAGTCCCTTGAGGTTCAGAATAAGCTCTGTTACGTCTTCTCTGACTCCTGGAACTGATGAAAACTCATGAAGTATTCCGTCAATCTTGACGGATGTAGGTGCAACACCTGGCAGTGAGGATAAAAGCATTCTTCTCAATGCATTACCTAAAGTAATTCCATAGCCTCTTTCTAATGGTTCTACTACGAACTTACCATAGGTCCCATCTTCGCTTGTTTCTACACACTGAATCTTTGGCTTTTCAATTTCAAACATTTATATGACCCTCCTAAAGAATATTGGCAACTATTCGAGGGCTTCTGATTCCAGCTCCCGGATCTATCGCCCAGGTAACCAGCCGCTTTGAAACTATACTCTTCTTCTCTTTGGAGGTCTGCATCCATTATGTGGAATTGGTGTGACATCCTTGATAAGTGTAATTTCAAGTCCTGCAGCCTGCAGTGATCTGATCGCTGCTTCTCTACCTGAACCAGGTCCCTTAACGTAAACTTCAACACTCTTTAAACCGTGCTCCATTGCCGCCTTAGCCGCAGTTTCTGCCGCCATCTGGGAAGCATATGGTGTGCTCTTTCTTGAACCTCTGAATCCTAATGATCCTGAGCTTGACCAGGAAAGCGCATTACCTGCTGCATCTGTGATTGTAATAATGGAGTTATTGAAAGTTGACTGGATATGAGCTTGTCCATGTTCAATGTTCTTCTTATCTCTTCTTCTTCTAATTACTCTTTTGTTGTTCTTAGCTGCTGCCATGTTCTTCCCTCCTTACTTCTTCTTATTAGCGATGGTCTTCTTAGGACCCTTTCTTGTTCTTGCATTGGTCTTAGTCTTCTGTCCTCTTACGGGAAGACCCTTTCTGTGTCTGATTCCTCTGTAGCATCCGATTTCAACAAGTCTCTTGATGTTCAGCGCTACTTCTCTTCTCAGGTCACCTTCGACCTTGACACTCTTAACAATGTATTCTCTGATCGCATTTACGTCTTCTTCTGAAAGATCCTTCACTCTGGTATCTCCGTTGACACCTGTTTCCTTGAGGATGTTTCTTGCAGTAGATAAACCGATGCCATAAATGTATGTAAGACCTACTTCAATTCTTTTGGACTTTGGTAAGTCAACACCTGATATTCTTGCCATTAAACTCTACACCTCCTGGTATATTTGAAAATTCATTACTTTTTTTTCTTAGCCCTGCTTTTGCTTGTGCTTAGGGTTTTCACAAATTACCATAACCCTGCCTTTTCTCTTTATGACTTTGCACTTTTCGCAAATAGGCTTAACTGATGGTCTAACTTTCATCTCGCTAACCCTCCTTAATTACTTTGCTCTCCAGGTTATACGTCCTTTTGTAAGATCGTATGGACTAAGCTCTAGTGTCACTCTGTCCCCTGGAAGAATTCTGATAAAGTTCATTCTTAACTTTCCTGAGAGATGTGCATTTATGACGTGACCGCTTTCCAGTTCCACCACAAATTGTGCGTTGGGAAGGGATTCTTTCACCACTCCCTGCATCTCTATAACATCTTCTTTTGACATAAGGTAATCATACCTCCTTTGCCTCAAGCGCCAAACGCCTGATTATATTTTTTAAGCATCGTTCCTCTTGATTCATAATTCCCTGAATTATTTCCTCTTCTGCTTTTGTAATAATACAAAGATGTTTTCTGTTCTTTCTTTTTTGTCTTTTAAAATCAAACTTCTGACCATCAATGAGGGCCACATGAAACGGGTCGATGACCCTTTCAATGATGTAGTACTTCCCGATGTCTCTTCCCTTTTTTGATTTTACAATAAGTCCGATCAACTCTTTGTCCAATTACTCAACTCCCGTTTAATAAGAGATTCAACCAATACTTCATTGAAGCAACAGGCTTCAACTCCTAAACAAGTGTCGTGATATAAGGTCCGTCCTCTGTGATAATCACCGTGTTTTCATACTGTGCAGACCATTTTCCGTCTCGTGTTACCGCTGTCCAGTTGTCTTCCAGTACTTTCACATGATAAGAACCAAGATTTGCCATGGGTTCAATGGCCAGCGCCATACCCGCCCTCAGCTTCGGTCCCCTATGTGCTACGCCATAGTTGGGAATACTTGGACCTTCATGGAGGTCTCTACCGATTCCATGACCGGTGAAATCTCTTACCACACTTAATCCGTTGGATTCAATGTGCTCTTGTATGGCACTTGAAATATCGCCCAGTCTCTGGTCAATCTGTGCCTTTTCCACGCCTTTGAAGAAACTCTCTTCTGTCACTCTTATAAGCTTTTCCGCTTCTTCGCTGACCTGCCCGACCTTAAAGGTTCTGGCAGCATCACCATGAAACCCGTTCAGAAACGCTCCACAGTCGATGGTTATGATATCTCCTTCTGAAAGGATCTTCTCCCTACTGGGTATGCCATGAACCACGACTTCATTCACAGAAGCGCATATGGAACCTGGAAATCCGTTGTAATTCTTGAAGGATGGAATTGCTCCACTCCTTATTATAAATTCTTCACAGATTTTGTCCAGTGCCAATGTGGAAATACCTGGTCTAATGTTTTTCTCCACCAGATTCAGGGTTTCTCCCACCAGCTTTCCTGCCTCTTTCATGAATTCAATTTCCCTGTTGTTTTTTATAATGATCATTTATTGTCTCCTAGTATACTTATAATCTCCTCAAAGACCTCATTTATGGCCTTTGTTCCATCTACCTCTTTCAGGATTCCTTTTCTTTCATAGTAATCGATGAGAGGCTTGGTCTGGAAATCATAAATCTCCAGTCTTTCCAGCACGGTTTCCTTCTTGTCATCTTCTCTTTGGATCAGCTTGGATCCGCAGTCATCGCAGATTTGAGAAATCATCGGTGGATTAAACTCCAAATGGTAGGAAGCGCCGCAGTTGGGACATACCCTTCTGCCGGTCATCCTTTTTATAATAAACGCTCTGGGTACCTTGATCAGCAGTGCTGTTTCGATTGCTTCATGATCCTCTGCCAAAAGCTCTTCTAAGACTTCGGCCTGATGTATGGTTCTTGGAAATCCGTCAAGCAAAAATCCATTCTTTGTGTCTTTTTCCTTCAGTCTGCTTTTTACAAGGTTGATGGTTACATCGTCCGGGACAAGAAGCCCCTTATCCATGTAACTTTTGGCCAGTACTCCAAGTTCTGTTCCCTCCGCAATATTCATCCTGAAGATATCTCCAGTGGAAATATGGGGAATCACATACTTGTTACTTATAGACTGTGCCTGGGTGCCTTTACCGGCGCCCGGGGGACCCAATAAAATAATTCTCAACGGTATCATCTCCAAATATTATTACTATTTAAGAAACCCTTTGTAATGTCTCATAACAAGCTGTGATTCCAGCTGTCTCATTGTATCCAGTGCTACACCTGCCATGATGAAGATGACTGTACCACCGAAGGCTAGACCTTTGAATGGTGTGTATCCTTCAAGGATGATAGGGAATACTGCAATGAGTGCCGCGAAGCTTCCGCCGATTACTGCAACTTTAGTCAGGATCTTCTCCAGATATTTCGCTGTTGCTACACCTGGTCTGATTCCGGCAACATATCCACCGGACTTAGCCATGTTTTCCGCCATATCTTCTGGCTTCATGGTGATCTGTGTATAGAACACTGCAAAGAAAATTACCAGAACAACATACATTACTGCATATCCTATGGAATTCACTTTAAATACGCTCCAGTCGCTTGTAGTCAACCAGTTCAGCACTGTGGAGTTTCTAAAGAACTCTGCCAGTGTGGCTGGGAACTGCATAACGGACATTGCAAAGATAATTGCAATTACACACGCTGAGCTTACACTTACTGGAATATGTGAAGACTGTCCTTTGATCTGTTTCGTGCCAGATACTCTTCCTGAATACTGAACCGGAATTCTTCTTTCTCCGAGGGAGAAGGCTACGGTTCCAACGAAAAGAGCGACCATGGCAAGTATGAATAGTGTCATCATGACGATGTCGACCGATCCACCTGAGTACAGGACGCCAACCTGAGTTGCCATCACTGGAATACGAGACACGATATTGATGAAGATCAGAACGGATACACCGTTACCGATTCCCTTCTCTGTAATTCTGTCTCCCAGCCATATCAGGAACATGGAAGCGGATAGTAATGTCATGACGATGAGGACTGTGTTGAGAAGTGAGTCATCTGCTACTGCTCCGGCATTATAGATCAGTACATAAGTACCGTAAGCCTGAACCGCACCAATGGCTACTGCAAGATACTTGGTATAGTTCTGTATCTTTGCTCTTCCTTCCTGTCCTTCTTTTGAAAGCTGTTCTAATTTTGGGATTATTACGTTCATCAGCTGCATAATGATCGATGCGTTGATGTATGGTGTAACACCCATAGCGAAAATACTAAAGCTGCTAAACGCACCACCTGAAATCAGATCATAAAAGCCGACCAGTGTCTGTGAATTTGCCAGGTCCTGTAACGCGTCCGTATTGATGTTAGGGACAGGTATAAAGTTACCCAGTCTAAAAATGAAAACTATAAATACTGTGAACAGTATTCTTCTTCTTAAGTCTGGTAGTTTCCAAGCATTCTTCAGCGTCTGTAACATTAAATCACCTCAACTTTTCCTCCAGCAGCTTCTATCTTCTCCTGTGCTGATTTTGAGAATCTACTTACTTTAACTGTCAGGGACTTTGTAAGTTCTCCGTTTCCTAGGATCTTGACGCCGTCAAGAGTCTTTGAAACAACTCCTCGTTCCTTTAGCAGGGCTTCCGTTACTTCTGTTCCGTTCTCGAAAATGTTAAGTCTTTCAACGTTAACCTCAACGATCTGCTTTGCAAAAATATTGGTAAAACCTCTCTTTGGAAGTCTTCTGTATAGTGGCATCTGTCCACCTTCAAAACCTGGTCTCTTACCTCCACCTGATCTTGAATTCTGGCCGTTCTCACCTCTACCGGAAGTCTTTCCGAGTCCTGAACCGGTACCTCTACCAACTCTCTTTTGAGCTTTTCTTGAGCCTTCTACAGGCTTTAACTCATGAAGTTTCATATTCTGTACACCTCCTCTTACTTTTACGCTTCTTCTACTAGTAGAAGATATTCGATCTTTTTGATCATACCTCTAACTTGAGGAGTATCATTATGTTCCATACTCTTACCAATCTTGGAAAGTCCAAGTGCCTTGGCAGTTGCAATATGGTCCTTCTTTCTACCAATTAAGCTTCTCTTTAGTGTTACCTTAATTTTAGACAAGTCAAACCCCTCCTATCCTAATATTTCTTCAACAGACTTTCCTCTTAATGCTGCGATTTCCTCTGCAGTCTTAAGATTTGATAGTCCATTAATTGTAGCTTTCACCATGTTGCTTGGGTTGTTGGATCCCAGTGACTTCGCTCTTACATCCTTAAGGCCTGCAAGTTCAAGTACTACTCTGGCTGGTCCACCGGCGATGACTCCAGTACCTTCAGATGCAGGCATGATTACAACATTGCCTTTACCGAATATACCGTTGATCTGATGAGGAACAGTGGTTCCATCGATCTTGACTTCTACCAGATTCTTCTTCGCATCTTCGACGCCTTTTCTGATCGCTTCTGGAATTTCAATGGACTTACCCATTCCTACTCCAACGTGGCCATTCTCATCTCCGACAACTACAAGAGCTGCGAATCTGAAATTTCTACCACCCTTAACAACTTTAGTTACTCTACCTATGTTAACAACTTTTTCTTTTAGGTCTAGTGTGCTAGGATCTATTTTCAAAATTGTTTCCTCCTTTTTTAAAATTCTAGTCCAGCTTCTCTTGCTGCTGCAGCCAGTGCTTCGATTCTTCCGTGATAAATGAATCCACCTCTATCGAATACTACTGCTTTGATGCCCTTATCAAGCGCCTTCTTTGCAACTAGAACTCCAACCTTAGCGGCTGCATCCTTATTGCTTCCAACTCCATCAAAATCCTTATCAACTGATGAAGCAGAAACAAGTGTTACTCCGTTCACATCATCGATGATTTGAGCATAGATGTTTTTTTCACTTCTGTAAACAGAAAGTCTAGGTCTTTCAGATGTTCCGCTGATCTTCTTACGAACTCTAGCGTGACGTCTTACTCTATTCGCTCTTTTATCTTCCTTTTTGAACATTAAGGTTCACTCCTTTCTTAATTCTACTTACCAGTCTTACCAACTTTACGTCTGATCACTTCGCCTTCGAACTTGATACCCTTGCCCTTATATGGCTCTGGCTTTCTCCAAGCTCTGATATCAGCAGCTACGTCACCAACAAGTTCCTTGTCGATTCCTCTTACGATCAGCTTAGTTGGGCTTACGATTTCGAACTCGATACCATCAATAGCATCAAACTCAACTGGATGGGAGAACCCAAGATTCATAACAAGCTTCTTGCCCTGCAGCTGAGCTCTGTAACCCACACCTACAAGTTCAAGTGTCTTCTGATATCCTTCTGAAACTCCTACAACCATATTGTTAACCAGAGATCTCACAAGTCCGTGAAGTGCTCTGTTTTCTTTTTCATCGTTTGGTCTGGTCACAACGATCTGACCATCCTCAACGTTTAATTTGATATTTTTGTGCATAGCTTTTTCCAGTGTGCCCTTAGGTCCCTTTACTGTTACAACATTTTCTGGTGTTACATCAAAGGTTACTCCGGCAGGAATTGCTATTGGCATTTTACCAATTCTTGACATTCATCTAACCTCCTGTTATTTAAGATAGCAACCTATTTACTACCAGATGTAGCAGATTACTTCTCCACCTAGTCCAAGCTTTCTTGCTTCTCTATCCGCTAAAACACCCTGTGATGTTGATATTACAGCAACACCAAGTCCGTTCAGGACCTTAGGTACTTCTTCAGCTTTACAGTATACTCTCAGGCCTGGCTTAGAAATTCTCTTTAAACCAGTGATAACTCTTTCTTTGTTGCTACCATACTTCAGGGCGATTCTCATCATCGGAACAACACCGTCGTTGTACTCCTCAATTCCCTTTACGTATCCTTCTTCAAGTAATATATTTGCAACCGCCTTCTTTACTTTAGAAGATGGTACTTCTACAACTTCATGTCTAGCAGAATTCGCATTTCTAACTCTAGTTAGAAGGTCTGCTATAGGATCAGTCATAACCATTTAATTGCCTCCTTTCACTAAATAAGTTTTACCAGCTTGCTTTCTTCACACCAGGAATTTCTCCCTTGTATGCGAGTTCTCTGAAACAGATTCTGCAGATACCATACTTCTTCAGTACTGAGTGAGGTCTTCCGCATAAATTACATCTGGTATAAGCCTGTGTTGGGTACTTTGGATCTTTTTTCCATTTTTCTATTATAGCCTTACGTGCCACGATTTTCCCTCCTTATTTTTGAGCAAATGGCATTCCGAGGAACCTTAAAAGTTCTCGTGCTTCTTCATCTGTCTTCGCTGTAGTTACGAATACGATATCCATTCCTCTGATTGAATCAACCTTATCATACTCAATTTCCGGGAATATAAGCTGTTCCTTAATTCCGATAGAGTAGTTTCCTCTTCCGTCAAATGACTTGTCAGATACTCCTCTAAAGTCTCTTACTCTTGGAAGAGCGATATTGATCAGCTTATCAGCAAATTGGAACATCTGGGTTTTTCTTAAAGTAACCTTGCATCCAATTGGCATGTCTTCTCTTAGCTTAAAGTTCGCAACAGACTTCTTAGCTCTTGTGATAACTGGCTTCTGTCCTGCGATCAGGGTCAGGTCAGCAACTGCGGATTCTAGAATCTTCGCATTTTCCTTTGCCTTACCAACACCCATATTTATTACAATTTTCTCAAGTCTTGGTACTTCCATTACATTCTTGTAGGAAAACTTTTCCATCATCTTTGGAACGACTTGTTCATTATAAACTTCCTGTAATCTTGAAATCATCAATGGTCCTCCTTTCAATATTTACTAAAGTACGGTTCCGCACTTCTTGCAGACTCTTACTTTTGTTCCATCTTCTGTGATCTTCTTTGCAATTCTTGTAACAGCTTTGCACTTGTCACAGTAAAGCATTACCTTGGAGCTGAATATTGGAGCTTCCGTCTCAATGATTCCGCCTTGCATGTTTGATCTGCTTGGTTTTGTGTGCTTCTTCACGACGTTGACGTCTCTTACAAGCACCTTGCCAACCTTTGGTAAAACGGAAATGACTTCGGATACCTTACCCTTGTCCTTACCGGAAATTACCATAACTTTATCATTCTTTTTAACATGTACCTTCATCTCTTAGCCACCCTCCTTCTAAAGAACTTCAGGTGCTAGAGATAGTATTTTAGAGAATGTTTCCTTTTCTCTAAGTTCTCTTGCAACTGGCCCGAAAATACGGGTACCTCTTGGTGTTTTATCATCTTTAATGATTACTGCTGCGTTTTCATCGAATCTTATGTAAGTTCCGTCATATCTCTTGGTTGAGTTAACAGTTCTAACTACAACCGCCTTGATGACTTCACCCTTTTTAACAACTCCGCCTGGTGTTGCACTCTTAACGCTAGCAACGATAATATCTCCTACTCTGGCATATCTTCTTCTTGTACCGCCGAGTACCTTTATACACATGATCTCCTTAGCTCCAGAATTATCTGCAACCTTAAGCATGGTCTGCTGTTGAATCATGATTTACCTCCTTTCAGCTATATATGCTACTTAGCCTTTTCAATGATCTCCACAAGTCTCCATCTCTTATCCTTAGATAAAGGTCTTGTTTCCATGATCATTACTGTGTCATTGTATTCTGCTTCATTATTTTCATCATGAGCCTTGAACTTCACTGTTCTGTTCATTGTTTTACCGTAGAGTGGATGTCTTACCTTAGTCTTTACCGCAACAACGATGGTCTTTTCCATTTTGTCTGATACGACTGTGCCTACTCTGGTTCTTCTGTTATTTCTTTCCATATAGTTGACCTCCTTTCACGGATTAATTGCTAACAGCCTTAATCTCTTCTTCTCTAATGATGGTTTTAATCTGAGCGATGGACTTCCTTACTTCTTTAATTCTCATAGGGTTTTCAAGCTGTCCAGTAGCTAACTGGAATCTTAGATTGAAAAGTTCTTCCTTAAGATCATGAAGCTTTGCTGAAAGATCTTCGGAGCTGCCAGCTCTTAAATTCTTTAACTCTTTAGCCTTCATTATTCTTCACCACCCATTTCTTCAAAATCTCTTCTTGTGACGAACTTGGTAGAAACAGGAAGCTTGTGCTGAGCAAGTCTCATAGCTTCTCTTGCCTTCTCTTCGTCAACTCCTGAAAGTTCAAACAGAACTCTTCCAGGCTTAACAACTGCCACCCAGTACTCAACGTTACCCTTACCGGATCCCATTCTTACTTCTGCTGGCTTTTCTGTTATTGGCTTATCGGGGAAAATCTTAATCCAAAGTTTTCCTCCTCTTTTAATATATCTGTTAATCGCAATTCTGGCAGATTCAATCTGGTTGGATGTGATCCATCCACATTCAGTTGCTTGTATTCCAAAATCTCCATAAGCAAGGAAATTACCTCTGGTAGCTTTTCCCTTCATTCTGCCCTTCTGAACCTTACGACGCTTAACTCTCTTAGGCATTAACATGTCGAATTCCTCCTTTCTTAGTCTATACTATTATGCGTTAGCAACTTCCTTTGTCTTCTTTGTAGGAAGCACTTCACCTTTATAGACCCAAACCTTTACTCCGATCTTACCATAGGTGGTATTGGCTTCTGCAAATCCGTACTGGATGTCCGCTCTTAATGTCTGCAGCGGAATTGTTCCCTCACGGTATGTTTCGCTTCTAGCGATTTCAGCTCCGCCTAGTCTACCAGCACACATGGTTTTTACACCCTTTACACCAGGTGATCTCATGGATCTCTGGATTGTCTGCTTCATAGCTCTTCTGAAGGAAATTCTCTTTTCCAGCTGTGCTGCAATGTTTTCAGCCATCAGCTGAGCATCTCCGTCAACATTTCTTACTTCTACGATGTTCAGTAAAAGAGTCTTTCCTTCTACTAGAGGCATCATATCTTTCTTCAGCTGATCGATTCCTGATCCACCTCTACCGATTACCACTCCTGGCTTTGCGGTATGGATGTTGATCTTGATTCTCTTGGCTGCTCTTTCAATTTCAACCTGGGAAATACCAGCGTTGAATAGTCTCTTCTTTAAGAATTCTCTTATTTTCTGGTCTTCAAGGATGTTTGCTGCAAATGTCTTCTTATCTGCATACCATCTTGCGTTCCAGTCTTTAATTACACCAACTCTGAGTCCGTGTGGATTTACTTTCTGTCCCACTATTTAATTACCTCCTTTTTCTAAGCTCTATCTTTTACCACTACTGTGATATGTGTAGTTCTCTTCATGATACTGAATGCTCTTCCCTGTGCATGTGGCTGGAATCTCTTAAGAGTTGGCCCTGGTCCACAGTAAGCTTCAGATACATAAAGGGAATCTCTATCTAATTCAAGATTGTTTTCTGCATTGGCTACTGCTGACTTCAATACTTTGTTGATTACAACAGCCGCATCCTTCTGTGTATGCTCAAGAATTGCCATGGCGTCAGTTACATTCTTGTCTCTGATTAAATCAAGAACGATTCTAACCTTTAATGGTGACATTCTCACATACTTGTTAATAGCTCTAGCTTCCATTAATGATCCTCCTTTCGATTACGATAAAATTATCTCATCTTTGACTTTTTCTCACTTACATGACCTCTGTAAGTTCTTGTTAGTGCGAACTCACCAAGCTTGTGTCCAACCATATCTTCTGAGATATAGACTGGTACATGCTTTCTTCCGTCATGAACTGCGATGGTGTGCCCAATCATTTCTGGAAAAATTGTTGAGCTTCTTGACCAAGTCTTAATGACTTTCTTTTCCTTAGCCTTGTTCATTTCAATTATCTTCTTCAATAGGCCTTCTTTTACAAAAGGTCCCTTCTTTACTGATCTACTCACGTTTATTTTCCTCCCTTCGGAAATTATAAGTTAGTAGAAGAGGCTCTTCCTGTAAGGAAGAGAATTCTTCCTACTTTGTTCTTCCCTTGATGATAAGTCTGTCTGAATACTTCTTGTTCTTTCTTGTCTTGTATCCAAGTGCTGGCTTACCCCATGGAGTAACTGGTGCAGGTCTTCCTATTGGAGCCTTACCTTCACCACCACCGTGTGGATGGTCAACCGGGTTCATTACGGAACCTCTTACTGTAGGTCTGATACCCATATGTCTCTTTCTACCAGCCTTACCGATCTTGATGATCTCGTGGGTGGTGTTGGAAACAGTACCGATGGTCGCTCTACATTCGATTCTTACATATCTCATTTCTCCTGATGGAAGTCTGAGTGTTGCATAGTTTCCTTCCTTCGCCATAAGCTGTGCGGAAGTACCAGCGGATCTTACCATCTGTCCACCCTTACCAGCTGCAAGCTCGATGTTGTGGATGAAGGTACCTACTGGAATGTTCTGAAGTGGAAGTGCGTTACCAGCCTTGATGTCTGCATCCTTACCGGAAACAAGAACATCTCCTACCTTTACTCCTAGTGGAGCAAGGATGTATCTCTTCTCACCATCAGCGTATACAACAAGCGCGATGAATGCGGATCTGTTTGGATCGTATTCGATTGTTGAAACTCTTGCTGGAATCCCATCTTTATTTCTCTTGAAATCTATGATTCTGTACTTTCTCTTAGCACCGCCACCACGATGTCTAACAGTGATCTTACCCTGGGCATTTCTACCACCGGTTCTGTTCTTAGCTACAAGAAGTGACTTTTCTGGTTTGTCTGTAGTGATTTCCACAAACGCATTGCTGGTCATATTTCTTCTTGAAGGGGTGGTCGGTTTATAACTCTTAATAGCCATACTAGCTTTCCTCCTTAATTATCTTCTCTGGTTTAAGAAACCAATAATGGACACATCCTAGTTCATGTTGTCGAAGAACTCGATGGTCTTGCTATCTTCTGTCAATGTAACGATAGCTTTCTTTGTGTCGGATCTTTTACCGATATGAACGCCCATTCTCTTGACCTTACCAAGGGAGTTCATGGTCTTCACGTCAAAAACCTTGACGCCGAATACCGCTTCAACGGCCTTCTTGATTTCTACCTTGTTAGCTTCAGGATGTACTAAAAATGTGTACTTCTTTTCAGCCATGGCAGCCATGGACTTTTCTGTGATAACAGGTTTTCTGATGATATCGTAAACTGTTAACTTTTTCATTATGCGTACACCTCCTCGAGCTTAGATACTGCATCCTGTGTAATGATGAGATTGTCGTACTTCAGAAGATCATAAACGTTGATGTTGTTTACAGGCATAACCTGAATTCCTTCAACATTTCTTCCTGACTTGTACACGTTCTCGTTTGACTCAGAAGTGATGATAAGCGCTTTCTTCACATCGAATGCTTTAAGCATGTTTACCATGTCCTTTGTCTTTGGTGCATCAAATTCCAGATTTTCAAGAACGATCATTTCGTTTTCCATTACCTTAGCTGTTAAAGCGGACTTCATAGCCACTCTTCTCATGCTCTTAGGAAGTGAAACTCTGTAATCTCTTGGCTTTGGCGCGAATACGATACCACCGCCAACCCATTGTGGTGATCTGATGGACCCCTGTCTTGCTCTACCAGTTCCCTTCTGTCTCCATGGCTTGATTCCACCACCTCTGACCTCAGATCTGGTTTTCGCAGACTGTGTTCCCTGTCTCTTATTGGCAAGTTGCGCTACTACTACTTGATGTAGTACTGCTTTATTAACTTCAACGTTGAATACTTTCTCATTAAGAGATACATCTCCAACCTTTTTTCCTTCAATATTGAATAATCCTACTGTAGGCATTTTGTATCCTCCTTTCACTTAAGATTTATGCCTTGACTGAATTTCTGATAACAACCACACTCTTGTTTGGTCCTGGGATACCACCCTTGATCAGAATTACATTCTTTTCTGGCATTACTTTTACTATTTCTAGATTTAATACTGTTGTATTCACATGTCCCATTCTTCCAGGCATCTTCTTGTTCTTGAATGTTCTGGATGGTGAGGATGATGCTCCCATGGAACCTACCGCTCTATGGAATTTGGATCCATGAGACTTTGGTCCGATATGGAAGTTCCACTTCTTGATAACACCAGCGAATCCTTTACCCTTTGAGAGTCCGGAAACGTCGATCTTCTCTCCAGCTTCGAAAGTATCAACCTTGATTTCAGCACCAACTTCATAGTTGTTTTCTTCAAGTCTGAATTCCTTAAGAAGTCTCTTCACGCCAACGCCAGCCTTCTTGAACTGACCCTGTCTTGGCTTGTTCACAAGCTTCTCTCTGATTTCACCGTAACCAACCTGAATTGCATCATAGCCTTCTTTTTCAGTTGTCTTGATCTGAACGACAACATTCGGCATAGCTTCAACGACAGTTACTGGAACAATTTTTCCATTTTCATCAAATATCTGGGTCATACCAATTTTGGTACCCATAATTGCTTTTTTCATTTTCTTACCTCCAAACTTATTAGCGGATCGCATATTGCTATGCGGTCATAACAGTTCATAGAGTTAACTATAAACTATTCCTACAGCTTAATTTCGATATCAACACCAGCAGGCAGATCTAATCTCATCAGCGCATCAACTGTCTTTGGTGATGGGTTGACGATGTCGATTAGTCTCTTGTGTGTTCTGATCTCAAACTGTTCTCTTGAATCCTTGTACTTATGTACCGCTCTCAGAATTGTGATGATTTCCTTCTCAGTTGGTAGTGGAACTGGTCCTACAACCTTTGCCCCTGAAGACTTTGCAGTCTCAACAATTCTTTCAGCTGATGCATCAAGCACGCTGTGATCAAAAGCCTTTAGTCTGATTCTGATCTTCTGTTTTGCCATTTTGTTACCTCCTTCTTTTCTTTGTACGTTATACTTCTTTCGCACAACAGCGGATATCCGTAAACTGTACCGGGTGTTTCATCATTTGAGTCCGCACCAAATACTAGTCAGGGTACCCTCGCCGGGTTCGTGACCTGACATGCTCATCAAGAATTACCTGTATAGTCCAGCAACCTCTTGAATCATTGCTGTTCGCTGTAACTATAATATTATACTACATTATAGCCACCTATTCAATTGAAAATCCAAATCCATAAAAGTTTTTTTCACCTCAATTGAACATCCTTATTATTATACTGATTTTCTCCTATCATTTCAAACAAATCGGAAAAATAATCCGGTTATTCAGCAATTATATGAATTCAATGAAAAAACCGGAGAAACTCCGGCTGATTCGTTACTAGAACTGTTTACATTCCATTACTTTTTCGCTGGATGCGTTTTAATTTCCCTGGTGCTCCCGAACCTCCACTTTTCTGTTATCCACATAGAGGACAGCATCATACAGTTTCCGGTTCTCCGAGATGATGATGTGACTGACATTCAGCACAGTCAGGTGCTCCAGGGAAAGAATCGTGTTCTCTATTTCCCTGGCGGTCTCATAGTCAAGGCTCTGAAACGCTTCGTCCAGGATCAGAATATCCGATTCATTCAGAAGCGCTCTGGCGATGGCGATTCTCGACCGCTCTCCACCTGAAATATTTCGACCGTTGTCTTCGATGACTGTATCCAGCCCTCGAGGCAGTTTCTCGACAAAAGTCCATAACCCCGCTTCTCTGATCGCTTGTCTAAGTTTCTCTTCCGGAATGTCTCTGTAAAGCGTGAGATTATTCTTCAGAGTATCATCAAACATGAACACCTGCTGCTCCACATTGGAGATGCTTCGGAAGAAACTTTCCTTGGTGATCTCGCTGAGATTCTGTCCATCCACAAGAATCTTCCCTTGATCAGGACCAAAATACTTTCTGAGCAGTTTGAGAAGCGTCGATTTTCCTCCACCACTAGGACCCACGATGAGATATTTACCGTTTTTTCTAATGGAAACATTCACCTCTTCCAGCACTCTGTTTTCCCCATAGGCATAGGAAACATCCTCCAGTTTAATCCTGTCTCTGAATCCGTCTATATCGATATGCTCCTCCGAGATTTCCCGGTTCTTGAGCGAAGCATCCAGTGTCTTGAAGAGATTCTTCGCACTGACGATTTTCGGAAAGAGCTCACTTGCCCTCTGGAAAGGACCTATAAGGGACTGGAAGTTGGAAAGGATCAGGATGACCCCTCCAAAACTGAGTTTACCAAGGATCGTGTAGTAGACCGAAACCGAAATGACAATGAGCACCGTCAGATTGATGGTGAAGTTCTGCAATGCATAGATGAAGGTGGAGGTCTTCTCGATCTGGTAACTTTTCTGCTGCAGGTGAAGACTACGGTCTCTGAAATTATGCTCGATTCTGTCATAGAGATTGTTCACTCTGATGATTCTGAACGCATTCAGAACCTCGCTGAGATAGCCGGTGTACTTCTCATAGAGCCCACTTCTTTCAATGAAAAGCTTCTTCACAGGTCCTGACAGCGCATTGGAAAGAAATCCCATAACCACCGCCACCACCATGATGATTCCGAGAATCTCGATATTGATTCCTCCGATGACAATGATGATGACAAAGAAGGAAATGAAGGCCAGCGCCAGCTCGAAAATTCCGTCTATATAGTCCAGATCAATGGTGTTCAGATCATTGGTGATGTGGGATACATACTTCGCAGTGCTTTCCCTGTTGAATTCATTGATGTTTTTCTGAAAGACACCTCGAAGATAATGCGTTTTGAGATTCAGATTCGTCTTTCTTCTGTAATACCCTTTCATGACAGAAAGCAGTGTCTGCATGAGAAAGAGAATGAAGGCGAAAAAGAGAAGTTTCATGGCGATGTCCATGAATCCGGCTTTTCCGGGAACAAAGGTCAGATCCACCAGATCTCTCATGAGCAGGCTCATATATCCGTTGATCCCACTGGAGAGGAGCCCCACGAAAAGCGCTGCAAGGAGCAGCCCGAATGTCTTCTTATAGACCTTATTCATACTGCACCCCCTCTAGATACGCTTCCATGGTTTTCAGGGTGATGCCGCCATTGACGATTTCTATGACGTAATCGTATTTTTCGGAAACCCCTTTATAGAATCTATGAGAGATGGCAATGACGGTGGTATCCAGAGAAAGTATCGTATCTTCCACATGTCTCCCCAGCGTTTCATCCAGAGCGGAAGTCACTTCGTCTGCAAATAGAATCTGCGGTTTACGGATGATGGCTCTGGCAATGGAAATTCTCTGACGTTCCCCACCGGAGAGATTCTTTCCGTTTTCCTCGATGACTTCGGAAAGACCTTGGTCTTTCTTCTCAAGGAGAGATTTGAGCCCAGACCCTTCCACAGCATTTTCCATCTCAGCTTCCGGATATTCTCGGAACAAGGCGATGTTGTTCCTTATGGTGTCCTCAAAGAGAAACACATCCTGGTAGATGAAACTCGCATGCTCGTTGAAGCTGTCTTCTCTGATCTTTTTCAGATCCACACCATCCACAAGGATTTCTCCCTGATAATGCTCATAGACTTTGGAGAGCAGATTGATCAGGGTGGATTTACCAGCCCCGCTGTGTCCTTTCAGAAGGTACTTCTTCCCCTTCTCTATTCTTAGATTCGCATCTTTCAGCACAATCTTATCCTCATAGCTGAAAGAAAGATTTCTGATCTCGATGTCCCGATCAAAGGCATAATTCAGTGTCTCATCCGTCTTCTCACTGTCCCCATCTTTCTTCAGAATATTCTCGATGATGGTGGCATTGGATTTCAGCACATTGAAGAGCGGCATGATTTCCGTGATGGGCCAGATGGTGGAACTGGCCATGCTGTATGTGAACATGAGCCTTGCCAGGTTGAAGCCTTCCTCCGCCGAGGAAATGACATAGTAGAGAATCAGGATGGTGGTGATGAACCCCAGAAAATTGGAGAAGCGTCCCTGCCAGAAGGTGAAGATGAAATAGTTCGCCTTTCTTCTTTCCAGCCTGTCCGTTTCCTTCATGGAATTCAGAAGAAACCTGTCCTCAATGCGGTTCAGCTTCAGAATCTCCAGGCCCGAAAAAGTGTTTGAGACATTCACCGTGAACTCCTCATTGCTTTTCTGCACTTCCTCCTGCATCGTAATGGTCCTCTTCTGGAAGGACCTGTTAATGAAAAAGACCAGAAGAGACACCACCAGCATCATAAGAGCCAGTTTATAGTCCAGAAAAAACAGAATCACAAGACTCACGGAATAGATGGAAGCACCGAAGAAGAGATTCAGGAGCGCATGAAAGTATTTCCCTTCAAAGGTATTGATGTCGTTGACCAGGTTCGATATATATTCATTTCTCAGTTTTCTGTTGAAGCTTCTGGTGGTTTTCGTCATGATGTTCTTGAAGGCTTCCATCCTGATTCTAAGCGTCGTGTCTCTCATGAATCCGATGCGAAGCAGTCTTGACGTAATGAAGATAAGCGCTGCATAGATGAACGCCAGCAGCGCAAAGATGCTGTACTTCAGGAGATCATCCACATTCTGTGTCTGAACCACCCCTGCTATTTCAGCGATGGCAAGATTCGTCAGAATGTATTCGGTGATGAGTATCCCGCAGCCTATGAGATATTTTATGAATCCTTTCCGGTCCTGTTTCAGCAGTTCAGTCATTTCACCCTCCAGTTTAATGTGATTTTGTTTCATTCAACTTTTAGTATACTATATCTATACATCATAGGATGTCGATTCGGTATCATTTTCAGCACTCTTTTATGAAAATCTGCATCGCCTTTGGTAATCGGAGCATAAAAAAACTGCCAGAGGATAAATCTCTTCATCCTCTGACAGTTTCCAATTCATGTACTGTCCTG
>NZ_JBINJW010000033.1:0-29563 GCF_043951855.1 Proteiniclasticum sp. C24MP | reverse complement strand
TATTTGGCGCTGTTTAAAATCTGTAATCGAAAATAGAATGTCATTTGAGAATATAGTATAATTATCACTATAGATTCAGACGTAATAATGCATTTGTTGTATATACTGAATGGTTTATTTCATTTTCAAATTAGGATGGTGTGGTATGGATAAAAGAATCTATCGAAAACTGGGGATTTGCGATTTGGATTTAGTCTGTCAGATGGAGGGAGATTTTCGCAGTAATTTCATTTGCGAAGAAAATGCGCGTCTGTTTTTAGCAAATCCTATGTGCCTTATTTTTGCTTGTATTGAAAACAATAGAGTGATCGGGTTTGCATATGGTTACGAGCTTAACAGATTGAATAATATAGGAAATATGTTATATATCCATGAAGTTAGCGTACTTCCCGAATTTCAGCGACAAGGTGTCGGCAAGCATATTTTAAGCGGAGTGAAGTCATTGTGCAAACTTACTGGTATATGCAGATTTTTTCTTGTTACAGAAAAATCTAATCGAGCCGCTTGTGCTTTGTATGAATCAGTCGGTGGAGAATCTGCTCATGATGACGATATTACTTACTTTTTCAATCTCTGACGTCATTACTGTTCATAATCAAAGCTTTTTATGTTACGAAAACAGAAAACACAGAAAAAGAAGTTCACCGTAAAGATGAACTTCTTTTTGCGTTTCGATTCTATTTTGCTTTATAGGTCAGTACGGTTGTTTCACCGGCTTCGACATCAATGCCTACATGGGGTTCGAAGCTCTTCAGGACATCCATATCTGTGAAGATCACTGGAGTAATCAGTGAAAATCCTTTGGATGTGATGAGCTCACGATCGATCTTTACGATCGGATCACCTTTCTTGACTTTGTCCCCCTGCTCTTTCATAGCGGTGAATCCTTCACCGTTCAAGGAGACTGTATCCAGTCCGATATGAACCAGAATCTGTACGCCCTTGTCCAGTGTCATGCCGAAGGCGTGCTTTGTACCGAAAAGCATAGTCAGCTCACCATCAGCAGGTGCCACGAAGGTGTCTCCGGTGGGGTCGATGGCCAGGCCATCGCCAGCCATTTTTTCAGCAAAGACTGCATCTGGCACATCTTTGATATCTATAGTCTTTCCTGATACAGGGGCAACAATTGCGCCTTCTTTCTTGAACATTCCAAACATTTTATTCACTCCTCTAAAATTGATCACTTTTCTGGCAGTTCATCAGAACAGGCCCTTATGAAAAATGAACGGTCTATTTATCTAATTCTACAATTAATCCCTCTATATTGCAATTCCATTAGAACGCATGGAGGTGAACATCTTGTAAAGGTTAAGAACAGATGTAGAATATTATTATCATTCTGCTATATAATCAAATTGTGATAACCTAAGGAAGACAGAACAGATGAATCAACTGTGCACGAATCTATGGTAGAATAAAAATGGTATGTGTATGCATATGATTTACGGAAAATGAATCTGCTTTGTAACAAAATAGATGTTGATATTTCATACAATGGATATAGATTAACCGGAGGGTTTATGAAAAAAAATAAGAATATATTCAATAACAGTGGAGGGACGTACTACAGAACCCAGAAGAAATCCAAAGGGATTCTGATCACCGTCCTGTTTGTGCTTGTCATCGGATCGGTTTTAGGTCTCACAATCTTTAAGCTCATAGGAGAAGATAAATTCACTTCGAAGACGCCCATCGTGGTGGAGCCAGAAGCGGAAGAGGAACCTCTTCCTGAAGTCATAGAGGTGAATCCGAAGGATCTGGTGAAGAACGCCAATCATATCCACGAGGCTTCGGACTATGCCTATAGTACCAGGGATGTGAGAAACTGGATCACTGGGGTGGAAGCCTATGAGGGCGAGAAGATCGCCTTTCTGACCTTTGATGATGGACCAAGTCCACAGAATACAGGGAAAATACTGGATATCCTGAAAGAGAAAGATGCAGCGGCAACGTTCTTCACCATCGGCACCAGTATTGAAAACAGTACTACTTCAGGAGATGTGCTGAACAGAATCCTTGAGGAAGGAAGCGCCATTGCACTTCATAGTTATACCCATGTATATGAGAAGCTTTATCCTGGCAATACAGCAGATAAGGAATTCATAAAGGACGAGATGGATCTTCTTCAGGAGAAGATCAGAGAAGTGACAGGAAAAGAGGATTTCAAGTCCCATGTGGTGAGATATCCTGGAGGTCACATGAGCTGGAAAGGCATTGAAGAGGCTGATGCATATCTCAATGAAGATGGAATAGAGTATATCGACTGGAATGCCATGAATGGAGATTCAGAGCCTACAGCAAGAAGACCCAAAGATCCGGAAGCCCTTGCGGCTTTTGTCATGGAGTCCCTTGTGTACACCAATGTGAAAGATGTGATTGTGGTGCTCATGCACGATGCGGAGAACAAGACAATGACAACAGAGTCTCTTCCCATGATCATTGATACGCTGAGAAATGAAGGATACAGCTTTGGTATTCTGAAATAAAAGGAAACACGGTAGAAGAAGAAAAACTGAATCAATAGGAAGGTGAACTTAAATGAAGATACTTATTTGCGAAGATGAATCCAGCATCAGAGCGTTCCTGAAAATCAATTTCGAACGCAACGGGTTTTCCGTCATAGAAGCGGGCAGCGGAGAAGAAGCATTGAGACTGACAGAACTTGAAAAACCACATGTGGCAGTGCTCGATGTGATGCTTCCGGGTATAGACGGATTTGAGGTCTGCAGAAGATTAAGAGAGACGCATCCGAACATCGGCATCATCATGCTGACAGCGAAAGGGCAGGACCTGGACAAGATTTCAGGGCTGGAACATGGCGCGGATGATTATGTGGTGAAGCCTTTCAATCCCACTGAGTTCATTCTCAGAACAAAAGCCCTGATCAGAAGACTGGAGGATGCCAAGGGCATCGGAGAAGAAGGAAAGCTTCTTGTGAGCCGCGTCTTCACCATGGACAAGTATTCGCAGACCCTAAGAAAAGGGGAAGAATACATTGAACTGACACCAAAGGAATTTGCGATCATGAAGATCTTTCTGGAAAATGAAGGAAAGGCTTTCTCAAGAGACGAGCTTCTGAACCTGGTATGGGGCTATGACTTCATAGGGGATCCGAAAATTGTGGATGTGAATATGAGAAGACTGAGAGCGAAGATCGAAGACAACCCTTCCGAACCCCAGTACATCGAGACTGTATGGGGAACCGGATACAGATGGGGCAAAGAATAGCAATAAATTCACGAAAGGTTAAAAGGGAGTACTATGAGGTTAAGAAACAGTCTGAAATCCAGACTAGCCATAAGCTATCTGATCATCATCATCGTGACTCTGGTCATTACAGATATCGCTTTAGCCAGTGTGCTTCGTTCCTATTTCAACAACAACGTAAGAGACACCTTATACAATCAGCTCTCCGTGGCGACGGACACCTATGCCAGGTATTATGCGGATGACACACTGGAACAGAATGTGGCCAATGACGAGGATGCTTTCTGGAGGCAGTCAAGTGCCATGGTACAGATCATCAGTCTCGAAGGCAGTGTGCTTCTGGATTCCACTGGAAACAGACCGGAAGGGGTCCTGGAGGCGGAGGATGTGCAGCTGGCGCTGGAAGGAAACAGCGGATCCACGATCTACACCCATCCTGTCACAGGAGAAAAGCTTATGGCGGTTTCAAAGCCGCTTTATGGAAACAATGAAATCGTAGGTGTACTTCGGTTCATCACTTCCTTGAGAGGGGTGGAGAGCTCCATGGGTATCATCATCATGAACTTCATTGTCTTCGGCATCGCGGTGATCATCATTTCCACGTTCATCAGCAATATTCTGGGGATGCGATTCATACGCCCCATTGAAAAACTGACAAAGACGGCGGAAATCATGGCGACAGGAAACTATAATGTGGTCAGCGTGAAAATGCATGAGGATGAGATCGGAAAGCTTTCCGATACCTTGAACCACATGGCCAGTGAAATCAAGAAAAAAGAGGAACTGAAAAATGATTTCATTTCTTCCGTCTCCCATGAACTGAGAACTCCGCTTACTTCCATCAAAGGGTGGGCGGTGACGCTGAAGGATCCTTCCACCGATTACCAGCTTCTGGAACAGGGCCTGGATATCATTTCCAATGAAAGCGATAGACTGAAAAGCATGGTGGATGAGCTGCTTGATTTCTCGAAATTTGTTTCAGGAAAGATCACACTGGAAAAGGAACGCATTGATGTGCGTGAACTTTTCGACTTCATCCATCATCATATGGAGAATCGGGCCAATCGTGAGAAAAAGAAGCTTATCATAGAAAAAGAGGAAGAAATGGGCACCATCTATGCAGACCTCAACAGACTGAAGCAGGTATTCATCAATCTTCTGGATAATTCCTTCAAGTTCACAGAAGAAGGAAAAGGAGAGATTTCACTGCGGATGATCAGAAATAAAACCGGGGTGGATTTCATCGTGGAAGATAATGGAACCGGAATATCCGAGACAGACATTAAAAATGTGAAGGAAAAGTTCTATAAAGGAAAGACTTCGAATTCATCCAATGGAATCGGACTTTCCATCTGTGATGAAATCGCTCTTCTCCATGGAGGAGAACTGCTCATAGAAAGCGAAGTGAATGAGGGAACGAAAATCACCCTCAGGCTACCACAAGGAGTGTAGTGTCATGAACAAAGAAAACTGGTATAAAAAAGGAATAGGACTTCTGCTGGGTCTTCTTCTCATGCTCACTTTATCCGGATGCTCCTTTGGTATGGACGATGTGAAGGCAAGTGTCATGAAGCCCCATACACCAGGAATTTCCATTGAAGGAAGGTATGTCTTTCAAGATGTGATCAACCTGGAAGAAGGGAAATTCGTGGATGAAACGAATTTCAGCGATTTCACAGCGGAGTTTTCAATGCAAGGGGCCAGAGTAGGACTTGAGCAGGTGGAACTGCCGGGATACATCTCCAAGCTTGTGAACACCTTCGATTATTTTCTGGAGAAGTACAGAGTGAATCCGTCCAGGCTCAAGCTGACGAAGGAAAGCCTCGAGGTCATCAGGATCAACAGCACAGACCGCGCCTTCTATGAGGTGTTCAGGCTGGACGAGGAGCACATCGCCGTGGTCAAGGGTAATAATTTCATCACCCTTTCCAGGGTCCAGGATGAACCCGCGGAAGTATTCATTATGGATGAAGCAGCGTCCGAAGAGTTCGGCGGTGCACCTGAAGCTGCAATGGCAAATGACAGTCTCTTCGAACCAAGAGCAGGCGTACTCATCGGTCTTCGTGGGGAACGAGATGAGGAAACGCTGGAACAGAGCTACAGAACGCTCTGGATCACAAACGATGGTGAAATCCAGGAAGTGTATGAAGTGGACAACATTCTTTTTCCAAGGAAAGAGTTCTGGAAGCTGGAAGTGCAGCGGGATGAAGTGGATGGCACGGAAAAGGAAAGACTGAATATCTATGCCATCACAGGAACCCCCAGCAATGTCAAAGACAAAATCGACTACAACTACCCGAGCACCTTCCTGGAAGTCGAGTTTGTCGGGAATAATTATGTAAGCCTTGTCTCTACAGAATCAGGTGACGCATCAAATGCCAATATGCCCAAGGCCATGACCATTTCGGTAGACAACTACAATAATTACAGACCGGCGAACATCAATGAACTGGATCCGAAGGATGGCGTGACAGCTTTCATAAATTCTGCAGATCAGGTCATAGAAAGAGAAGAGGCACTGGAGAAGGAAACCGTGAGCAAGGAAAATCTGTTCAGCAGTTTCATCCTGAAGAGGCACCATGGGTACTGGATGATGGAATCAAGACTTCTTGCCATGAATGAGGAAAATGAGGAACAGGTCTATAAAGTGCCCATCGCGCTTAAACCGGTTCGGGACATTGTGACATATGATGATCTGACAGTCCCTTGGGTCAGTGTCAAGGAGCGTGTGCCGCAGGCCATCGATGCATTCAATGCGCCGGGGAACAGCTTCCTTCTGGTAAGAACACCTAAGTACCTTATGATGTATAATATCATCGGCGTAAATGAGATTGCGGAAGAACCACTGCAGCTCATCGAAATCAAAGAAGAAGAAGAAATCATCATGGCAGAGTGGGCGAGAGGTGAATTCGTGAAGAGATGGACCGATGTGGTTTCCGCACATGGAAGAAAAATCATATTCGTCCAGAACAGAAAATGACCATAAAGACACTACAGCCTGCAGATGAGGGTAATCTTTTCTGCAGGCTGTCATTGTATGTGTCCGGCTCCGGGAGAATAAATATCAGATGCTCTTTCATCGGATCTGGCTTATACGATACAGGATAGCGTATACCTTATGAATATTTTCTTAAGGTGCAAATTATAAATTAACAAAATCAGTTATTTAGGATACAATGTATTTGATAAGATTTGACAAATGAATTCAGATAGTGAAATTTAGAGGTATATTATGGGTGTAGTAAAGCATTTATTTATCGTCAATCCAGTGGCAGGTAATGGTATCGCTCTGAAAATGACCAATACCATTCATAAGCTGTTCAATGAACTGAAACTGAAATATCAGGATATCTCCTATGAGATTGTCTATACAAAGGAAGAAGGCCATGCCACGGAAATTGCCAGAAGGTATTCGTCCATGGACAACTATCGTATTTATGCGGTGGGTGGAGATGGAACCCTTAATGAGGTCTTAAACGGCATGATCGGATCCGGTTCCTCTCTGGGATGCATACCTGGAGGATCAGGCAACGATTTCGTCAAAAGTATCGTGACGAAATTCGATCGTAGAAGAATTCTCATGAATACTGTACTGGGAACAGAAGAAGAAATCGATGTAGCCTCAGTAGATGGCAGATATTTCATCAACATCGCTTCCATGGGTTTTGATGCTTCTGTGGTCAACAATGTGGAAAAGTTCAAGAACACCAGGTATTTACCCAATAAGTTCGCTTACCTGGCATCGGTTCTTGATACCGCAAAGGACTTCAAGAATCTCAATCTCAGGATGCTTGTAGATCAGAAGGAGATACAGACAGAAGCGTTCATGGTGGCCATTGCCAATGGAAAGTACTATGGTGGTGGAATCAAGATCGCACCGGAGGCGGACTTCAGAGACGGACTTCTTGATGTGATTCTGGTAAGAGACATCACCCGAGCGAAGATCATAAAGTTTCTTCCTAAAGCAGTGCCTGGAAAGCATATGGACCTTGAGGAAGTGACCCTTATGCGTGCAAAGACCGTGGATCTTTACAGTGACGAGCCGGTATTTCTCAATATCGACGGTGAACTGGAAGCCAGGCGTGAAGCGCATTTCAGGCTGGAAGATAAGAAAGTGAAATTCATCATACCGAAGAACAGTTTCTAGTAATTGGAGGGGAAAGAAGATGGAAGACAAGAAAAAGAAGATAATCGAAGATCTTGCAAAGAATGTGGGAAAGATCACAAATGATGTCATGAGTGTTTCAGGTGAAGCTTTCGGGCTTCTGGCACTGAAGCTGGGCAATGAGCCTCTGGCATACAAGAGCATAAAGACCATGAGAGAAATGGGGTCAGACACGGGAAAGAACGTGGAGAGATTTCTGGATGAGAGCATCACGAAAGTCCATGTAAGACTTCAGGAAGAAGATCTCAAAGATCTGAAGGGCAAAGCCGAGGATGCGGTGAATGATCTGAAGGAAAGTGCGCAGAAATTCAAGGAAACCATGAAGGAAAAAGCAGATTCCATCATCACGAAGGAAACGAAGATCTATGGAGATGCTGATCAGTTCTATAAGGAAGAAGATAAAGTGGAAGGCATCATCATCGACGAGGTTTCCTGGAAAGAGGAAGAATAGCAGTAAACAAGGTCAATGAAAAACGGCAGATGGGTGAACCATCTGCCGTTTCTTTTTCACTCTTATTCAGGTTTCTTTTCTGCTTTTTCCTCGCCAGAGGTCTTGTCACGGTCGTAGATCACGTCATCTCTGCTGACGGAAGCGTCCTTTTTGTATGTCTCTTTCGGTCTATAGGTGGAATCAGGCTTTCTGTCTCTTCCTGTGGTTCTGAAGACCAGATAGACACCAAAGAGAAGAATGGCCAGGGCGCGAACCGTATCAAAGTTCAGCCAGTAGGGGAATTCCCCCAGATATCTGCCATAACCGATGAAGGCACCGATGAGGATCAGCGCAAGTGAAATCACCAGCAACCCTCGATCTTTGGGCTTGGCCACATAGTACTGAAGGAGTGCAAGTCCGAGAATCACCATGAAGATGGGTCCGGATAGACTGTCCATGATGGGTACAAACTGTCTGATGAGAAAATAGGTACCAATCAGTGTGAGCAGTCCGCCAGGAATCAGAACACTGGCGTCACGTCTTCTGAAATTCGAGAAATAGTCGATTTCCAGAAAGAGTCCGGGCAGCAGGATAAACAGCGGCCACATGTTGCTCATGGAAAACAGGTTATCCAGAAATACCGCATTGTATAAGGCGGCGCCACCGATGATGATCAGGATGAGACCAATATAGTAGGATGTTCTATTACGCATTATTTCATACCTCCTCTTTGTATCAAGAATACCTTCTTTAAATTAAAGACGTGTTAAAAATTTATTAGAACTTTCTTTATAACCGGAAATTTTTCAGGATACTTTCTGTGAATCCATCAATAATTGTGAGCTTCATTGACACATCTGTGTCTAATAGGCAGAATATTTTAAAGAATAGGAATGCAATCGAAAAACTCCGGTTTTTGCTGTTTAATGTTTAAGGTTTTGCATATAAAATAGAGATAGTGAAGAAAACGTTTTAAGGGGGAGAATAGTTCAATGAATACAAGAAGCGACAACTCCATGAAAATAAAGCTGGAAGGACCACTTCCGGCTTATCCAGAGTTCAGAAAAGGAATCCGGCGTGCACCCAATCGGGGATATGATCTTAACACAAAAGATACGAAGATTGCGCTGAAAAATGCGCTGCGCTATATTCCAGAAGAGCATCATGAGACCATGGCCAGAGAATTTTATGAAGAGCTGAAAACCCATGGCAGAATCTACGGATACCGTTACAGGCCGGAGGGAAGACTCTACGGGAAACCCATCGAAGAGTACAAGGGAAACTGCGTGGAAGGCAAAGCCATTCAGGTGATGCTGGACAACAACCTGGATTTCGACGTAGCCCTTTACCCATACGAACTGGTCACTTACGGAGAAACAGGTCAGGTCTGTCAGAACTGGATGCAGTATCTGCTGATCAAGAGATATCTGGAGGTGCTGAGGAAGGATGAGACGCTGGTCATCGAATCCGGGCATCCACTGGGCATCTTCAAGAGTCATGAAATGGCACCAAGAGTCATCATCACCAATGCCATGATGGTGGGGATGTTCGACAATCAGGAGAACTGGCATCATGCCATGCAGATGGGCGTGGCCAACTATGGTCAGATGACTGCAGGTGGGCTTATGTACATCGGGCCGCAGGGGATCGTTCATGGCACCTTCAATACCATACTGAATGCCGGAAGAATGAAGCTTGGACTTGTGGGCGAAGAAAACCTGGCAGGCTATCTCTTCGTATCCTCAGGCCTTGGCGGCATGAGTGGAGCGCAGCCTAAAGCTTCTGACATTGCAGGAGCTGTGTCCATTGTTGCGGAAGTGGATGAGAGCAGAATCCGGACAAGAACGGATCAAGGATGGGTGAAAGTGGTTTCAGATAAACCGGAAGAAGCCTTCCGCCTTGCAGAAGAAGCCATGAAGAAGAAGGAAGCGCTGTCCATCGCTTTCCATGGCAATATCGTGGATCTCTTGTCCTATGCGGTGGACCATGAAAAGACCATTCATCTGTTGTCAGACCAGACCAGCTGTCATGCACCTTATGATGGAGGGTACTGCCCAAGCGGCATCACCTTCGAGGAAAGAACAAGGCTTCTGGAGGAAGACAGAGAAGCCTTCAGAAAGCTGGTGGATGAGACCCTTGTGAAACATTTTGAACTGGTCAGGATTCTTTCAGACAGAGGAACCTACTTCTTCGATTATGGAAACTCCTTCATGAAAGCGGTCTATGATGCAGGGGTGAAGGATATTTCGAAGAACGGATACAATGAGCATGACGGATTCATCTTCCCCTCCTATGTGGAAGACATCATGGGACCGGAGCTCTTTGACTACGGATACGGACCCTTCAGGTGGGTCTGCCTTTCCGGAAAGAAGGAAGATCTGTCCATGACGGACAAAGCCGCCATGGACTGCATCGACCGTCACAGAAGAGCCCAGGATATGGACAACTACAACTGGATCCGTGATGCGGAGAAGAACAGACTGGTAGTAGGTACCCAGGCAAGAATCCTTTATCAGGACGCAGAAGGAAGGCTGAAGATCGCTCTGGAATTCAACAGACTGGTACGAGAAGGAAAAGTCGGACCTATCATGCTGGGACGAGACCATCATGACGTATCCGGAACAGACTCTCCATTCAGAGAGACGGCAAACATCAAAGACGGTTCCAATATCATGGCGGATATGTCCGTGCAGTGCTTCGCAGGAAATGCGGCACGTGGTATGAGCATGGTTGCCCTTCACAACGGCGGAGGCGTCGGGATAGGCAAATCCATCAACGGCGGATTCGGAATGGTTCTGGATGGCAGTGAGCGCGTGGATACCATCCTGAAGATGGCCATGCCCTGGGATGTCATGGGCGGCGTGGCCAGAAGATCCTGGGCAAGAAATGAGCATGCCATGGAAACCAGTGTAAGGTTCAATGAAGAAGGAAAAGGACAGATCACCATTCCAAGGATAACGGAAGAAAGCATTATCGATAAAGTTTTGGAGGGAAAGTAAATGGAAAGAATAGTAGAGTGTGTACCGAATTTCAGTGAAGGAAGAAACAAGGAAGTCATTGAGAAGATTGTGGACTGCTTCAGAGGAAAAGACGGCGTGAAGCTTCTGGATTATTCCAGCGACAGGGACCATAACAGAACCGTGGTCACCCTGGTGGGGGAACCGGAGAACGTGAAAGAGGCGGTCATCGCTTCAGTGAAAGTGGCCAAGGAACACATCGATCTCAGAAAGCATGAAGGAGAACATCCTAGAATGGGCGCCTGCGATGTGATTCCCTTTATTCCCATCAAGAATTACACCATAGAAGAAGCGGTGGTTCTATCAAAAGAAGTGGCGGAGGAAATCGGAAAGCTTGACATTCCGGTCTTTCTCTATGAAAGAAGTGCATCGGCGGCCCACAGGGAAAATCTGGCCAAAATCAGAAAAGGTCAGTTTGAAGGCATGAAGGAAAAGATGCAGGAGAAGCTTTGGCAGAGCGACTTCGGGCCAGAGATGCCTCACGAATCCTTCGGCGTGGTGGCTGTAGGAGCCAGAATGCCACTGGTGGCATTCAATGTGAACCTGAATACTTCGGATGTGGCCATCGCTGATGCCATTGCGAAGAAGGTAAGACACATCGGAGGTGGACTTCGCTATGTCAAGGGCATGGGGGTCTTCCTGAAGGACCGCAATATCGCTCAGGTGTCCATGAACCTCACCGATTACACAAAGACCTCCATCTACAGAGCGCTTGAGATGGTACGCTTTGAAGCGAAGCGCTACGGCGTCACTGTTGTAGGAACGGAAGTCATCGGACTGGTTCCGCAGCAGGCACTGATCGATTCAGCTGAGTATTATATGGGGATCGAGAACTTCACATCAGATCAGATTCTCGAAAACAAATTGGCTGAGTAAGGAGGACAGATGAAAGATTTACTGATAAAGAATCTGGCAAGTCTTGCAACCAATAGAGGAAAAGGACCTCAGGGTGGAAAATCCATGGGAGAGATTCTGGAAATCACGCATCCATGGGTTCTTGTAAGAGACGGGAAAATCCTTAGAATCGGCGGAGAAGAGCTGGAGAAGGAAGCGGTGGATGCGGAAATCATCGACGGGGAAGGGAAGACCCTTCTTCCTGGCTTTGTGGATCCTCATACCCATCTGGTCTTCGGGGGAACCCGAGAAGAGGAATTCAGCATGAGACTGCGTGGCGAAAGCTACATGGCCATCATGGAAAAGGGCGGCGGAATCAAGTATACCGTGAAGAAGACCCGAGAAAAGAGCTTTGAGGAGCTTCTTGAAAGCGGAAAGAAGACCTTGAAATCCATGGCTGAAATGGGCATCACCACGGTGGAAGCCAAAAGCGGATATGGTCTGGATAAGGAAACGGAGCTGAAACAGCTGAGAGTGGCAAAGGCGCTGCAGAAAGAGGGACCACTTGAAGTGGTATCCACCTTCATGGGTGCCCATGACATTCCACTGGAATACAAGGGAAGAGACCGTGCGTTTCTGGATTACCTTGCAGAAGAAGTGCTTCCTGTGGTGAAAGAAGAGGGTCTTGCGGAATTCGGAGACATCTTTACAGAGAAGAATGTGTTCACGGTGGAAGACTCCAGAGCCTATCTTCTGAGAATGAGAGAGGCGGGTCTGAAGCTGAAGATACATGCCGATGAAATCAACGATCTGGGTGGAGCCTCGCTTGCGGCAGAACTTGGTCTGACCAGCGCAGATCATCTGTTAAAGGCCAATGATGAGGGACTGCGGAAGATGAAGGAAAGCGGAGTGATTCCTGTGCTTCTGCCGCTCACTGCATTTTCTCTGAAAGAGGATTTCGCAAGAGCAAGAGATATGATCGACATGGGACTTCCAGTGGCCATGGGAACAGATTTCAATCCAGGAAGCTGCTATTCCTTCTCCGTACCGCTGATGATTTCCCTGGGAGCACTCTACATGGGTATGAGCCCCGAGGAAGCCCTCACCGCTGTGACGCTTAACAGTGCAGCAGCGCTTGATCGGGCGGACCGGATCGGAAGCATTGAGGAGGGGAAAGATGCGGATCTTGTACTCATCGATGCGCCATCCTACAGATTCCTCACGTATCATTTCGGGATGAATCTGGTGACAACAACCATAAAAAAGGGTAAGATTATATATAACAAGAGATGAAATTTGAGGTGAAGGTCATGACTGAATATGATTTAATAGTAATCGGCGGTGGCGCCAGTGGGATTTCCGCAGCGCTGAAAGCAAAGGAAGAGGGAGTGGAGAATATCCTGATTCTGGATCGGGAAGACAATCTGGGCGGAATTCTCAACGAACTCATAGAAGCAGGTCATGGATTCATGGAAAACGGCGTCACAGGTGTGGAAGTGGCGGAAGATTTCAAGAAGCAGGTGAAGGACCAGGGCATTGAAGCCAAAGTGAATTCACTGGTACTGGAAGTGAAAAGAGACAAGACGGTGAAGTATGTCTCCGGAGCGGAAGGCGTCAGGGAGGTGAAGGCCAGATCCATCATTTTCGCCACAGGGGCCAGAGAAAGACCTCGAGGAGAACTGAACATCTCTTCCAACAAATCTGCAGGAATCATGTCTGTGGGTTCAGCCAGAAAGCTCATCGTCAATGCCGGTTATCTGCCTGGAAAGAAAGTCATCATCTACAGCCAGGACATCAACAGTCTGTATCTGGCGAAGATGCTGGTCATTGAAGGAGCGGATGAAGTCACCATCATAGAGCCCAGCAGAGGTCAGAAGGATGACTACGGATACCGTGAGGACCTTATGGAATTCGAGCAGATCAGAATGCTCTACAGCACGAAAATCATACAGATCAAGGAGAACGGAAGAATCGAGGGGGTCAGAATCAAAAGCAGCGACCAGGAGGAAGAATTCCTGCCCTGTGACAGTCTGCTCCTGTCCGTGGGGCTTGATCCATCCAAGCGGCTTTTCAAGCGATTCCGAAGAGGAATGGATGACATGGGCATGTTTGTGGCTGGAAATGCGGATGAAGTTTCCTATGACCTGAATGTGGTCATTGCAAAAGGAGAGCGTGCAGGAAAAGCTTCTGCAGCCTATCTGAAAAAGCAGGAACTTCAGGTGGAAAACAAGTAGAAAAATAAGTGCATCCCGGTTGATCTGGCTGCATGTTCAATGTAAGAGAGACTTGGATTCTATCATGAAAAAAGAGGAAGCCCAGGGGAAATCGCATCAGATTTTCCCTGGGCTTCCTTTTACTCTCTTCTCAGTACACGGTCTGAATGGGCTGAAGTTTTTTAGCCACTTCCCTGCGAAGCTGCGCCACTGTGGAAGGGTGATTGTACTTATAAAGTCTCAGGTTTCTGTACTGACTTTCCGTCAGAAGATTTTCTCCATGGAGACTTTCAAGATAAGGCACTTCAAAACGTCTGGAAAGAACTTCCGCTACAAGTTTCCGGGTTTCATCGCTTCTGTAGTAGACCTGAATGGCAATGGGATGGCTGTCGAAATCCTTTTTCCGGATATATTCCACCATGAGCTTATCGATGAGCTCCGGATCTTTTCCGAAAGTCGGATTCGGTACAGTCACATAGTAGACAATCCGCTCCGTACGAAAAGGCATGGTTGTTATGGTGAAATCCGAGTCTTTGGGCATATAGTTCTTCTCGATGCTTCCATCCTGATTGAAAATCTTCACCTTGTAGACAAAGAAAAGAAGAAGCATAAAGGAAAGTCCTGTGATGATCATGTCTGCACCTCCCAGGTCACTGTATTTTTGCCTGAGCCTTTGGCGAAGCTGAGCTTTCTGTCCGCTGTGATGAAAAGTTCTGCTTCTGTTTCAGATTCATCGGGAAATTCCGCTACACCGATGCTGATTGTAAGAGGAGTGGATACAGCATCGAGTGCCATGTCGCTGATGTTTTCCTGGATGCGTTGAGCCACTTCCAGGGTCTCTTCTCTCGTGGCACCAGGTAAGATGATGGTGAATTCATCACCGCCGTACCGGAAGGCGGTTCCCTTTGTTCCCACTGCATTTCTTAATGCGGTTCCGACTTCTGACAGGACGCGGTCTCCTGTGGCATGACCATAGGTTTCATTGAAATGCTTGAAGTCATCCACATCGATGACCATGAGGAAGAAGGATGTTTGTTCTTTCATGAGTTTCTGAATCGTATCTTTATAGAACCGGTGGTTGTAGAGCCTAGTGAGTTCATCTGTGACGGCCAGTTTTCTGACATGTTCACTAAGCCTTGTATTGTCAAAGGCCAGAGCGGCAGGTCCTGCAAAAGTGATGAGGCTGTCCAGTGCTTCATCGGTGATGGGCTTTTCATTGAACCTGTTGTCCACAAGGAACACACCAACCACGTGGTTTTTCGCCATGAGCGGAACAAGCGCATAATTCTCAAACATAAGGCTCTTCATTTCCTCACCGAAGGCATCGGCATCGCCTCCGGTGATATGCATAGGCGATTTCAGAAGACAGCACCGGACGATGGGATTCTCGAAATCTTCCTTTAAACTGAAACGGAGACTTTTCATCTTCTCAAGAAGTGTCACATCCGTATCCTCGTGGTTTTCGATGACATCATGAAGATTGATCTGATGGGTCACCACTTTCCCCCAGACTTTATAGGCTTCGGCCTTGCTGGAAGGTCCGATGGCATATTCTCCATACACCGCATCCCCATCCACAAGAAAAAGAAGAGCGCGGTTGAAACCCAGACCATAGCCTGCCGTTAAAGTGCTGAGGACGATCTTATCCAGTTTACCAAGGTCCGTGGCACCCTGCATGGAGGCTGTGATTTCTCGAAGAAGGGACATCTCGTTGATTTTCATATGCAGCATGCCAAGCCACGCTTCATTCTTATGAATGAGCTGATGAAGCTGGATGGAAATGTAGATGGGACCAAGAGAGGCTGTGCCCAGAAGAAGGGCATCTGAAAGAAAATCACCGAATGGTTCACCGAGAAAGCGGCTTCTGACCAGGTGAAAAAGCAGGGAAACGGCATACATACCTAGTCCGCCTTTCAGACCATAGCTGAAAGTGGCCACGGTCAAGGGAAAGAGGTAGAGCATATACCCGTAGGAACTGCTTCGTCCCAGTACGGACATGGCAAAAATCACCACAAGAAAAGAACCTGCAGTCATCATAGGTTTCTGCAGTTTCGTATGATAGCTTCTGAAATAATTGATGAGAAGTCCTAAGGCAGAGGCGAAGATGAGAATCGTGAACTCATTTTCGAAATGAATTCCTTCCACTGCATAGGTGAGTACGAAAAGAAAAAAGATGAATGTGAAAAGCAGGACTTTCCAGTTCTTCAAATGATGTCCTCCTCCTGTGTAGGTAGTCTTTTCTATATTGTATCATCAGAAACAGGGAAGTTCTATATAGAGTAAAAGGTTTTCATGCAAAGCGCTGGACCTGAGGAGAAAGTCCCATGGCCAAGAAAAATGCAGCCGGTCTCGAAAAAATGAGACAGACTGCAAGTGAGGATTCTATAATTGCTATTTCAGATTGATTGGCTCTGTGGTTGTCACGTTCAGCTTATCAAGAGTTCTCCTTATGAGAAAGGGATCTTCCGTCCGTTTCGGCATATACGTGTTCTTCACGGGATCTCCGGACCACAGAATGGGTGAGTGAGTGAGGGAGGCTGTCACTTCTCCGAAGCCGTCCTTCTCCAGCTCTACCTTAACCATGGCGCCATCGGGATCCTTGGCGGATTTATAGTCGATGAAGAGGAAATTGCCCAGGCTGTAGTAGATGGGCTTTCCATTGTAGACTTCCAGTTCCTGCAGAACATGGGGATGGTTACCATACACCAGGTCCACTCCGCTGTCGATGAGCATTCTTCCCATCTGCTTCTGTCTCCAGCCCACTTCATGGGTGTTCTGGCCACCCCAGTGCATGGCAGCTATGATGTAGTCCACCTTTTCCACTTCTTTCATCATCCGGATATCTTCCAGAATCTTTTCATCTGAGACAAAACTGGTGTTGAAACCCAGATAACCGAGCATACCCACCTTGAACCCGTCTTTTTCATAGACAGAATAGGATTCCACCTCGATGTTTCCCAGTTCGATATTATCGGTTTTGGTGAGATTGGTGCCGAAGTACTCAATTCCGTAGTCATCGAGATAGGATAGAGTATCATCAAAGCCTTCCTGCAGGTAATCCACCATATGGTTGTTCACTACATTCACATGAGTGATGCCACCTTCCGTGAGGACATCAAGGTATTCTGTCCGATGTGCTTTGTAGGTGTAGATCTTATCAGGCTGAGTAGCCGTCCTTTCCGTGAATACATTCTCCAGGTTGGTGATGACAAGGTCTGCCGATTCAAAATCTTTCTTCAGATGATAGAGAAAATGACCACCGCCATATTCCAGCCATTTTTCATCAAAGAGATTCTTTCTGCCGTAACTGGTGCCCAGACCCATATCTCCCAGAAGGATGAAACTCACTTCCTGATCGGTCTGATTCTTATCCAGTTCTGTAAAATAACCTTCTTGTGCTCTTTTCTCATTTTCATCCAGATGGCTCAGAATATGCATCTTCTGGTCTCCGTTCTTCGGACCGGAGATTTCAACAAGGTCGCCTCCGGAAAAAGCGATATCATAACCGGTGAACCTAAGAAGATCCTCCATAGGCACCATGAGCTGATGGTGCTCATTCAGGTAGGTTTCCCCAAGAAGCAGGATTTCTGACTGGTAGAGCTTTTCATCCTGGAATTCCAATAAAACCTTTCTGGAATTCACTGATATGGAGGCGTGGACGCTTCCTTTCTCAGTGCTTTTCACCAGAATCAGTTCCTTCTGAGGGACAATCCAGGTGAATTCAAAATCAAGAAGCGGCGCCATGAGCTCAAGGCCTGCAAAAGGAAGGTCCCATTTACGCTGAACAAGGATCGGGTTTTCATTCTGCTTCAGCTGAAGGATCACTGGGTCCCCTTCATAGGGGGCATGAACTCCTCTGCTGAGCATTTTTTCCTTCATGGTCTGATTATAGAAGCTGTTTTCAGCATCAATGATGAATCGGCTGAACGCTTCATAGGGATCTTCTTCAATGACTACAGTCTCTATCGGTACACCATCCACAGCAGCTTCTGCCACTTCCTTTTCGTTTCCAGTGAGGAAGTTTCCTGCAGAAAGCATCAGCAGGGGAAAGACAAGCAGTGCAAGCCATGCATAATTACGTCGTTTTCTCAAATGGAATCAACTCTCTCTACATCGTATTTTCGTTTGCAAAATCTTAATCATTATAGCACAGAACACCATCTGTAAATGTGAATGTGATTGTGTTTCAGAAGTTTTTAAGTTCTTTGGCGGGAAGAGTCACTTCATTCCTTTGAAGCGGAAAACCGCAAAATAAAAAACCTCCGGAGGAGGCTTTTCTGAAAGTGAATCAGATCAGTTTCGCGAAGCAGTTCTTGCAGATCAGGGTACTGCCACCGTTTCCGCTGATGAAGTTTCCCTTGGTGAGGGTCTTGTCGCAGACGGAACACTTTCTGGATGCGCTTGCTTTTTTCTTCGGGTCATTTCCTTCCTTGGAAGACGGATCGGATTTTCCTGTTTTCATCTTTCCTTTGGTGTTGGAAGGCGGTTCATAGCTCTTTTGAGCGATGGGCTCTTCTCTTCTGATCACTGTGAATTCCATGTTGAAGATGCTTTCCTTGAAAAGCTCCAGTTCGAATCTGGGATTTTCCTTATCATAATACTCTTCGATGACGAGTCTTGTGACCTGTGCATCGTTTATGATGAGACCGGATTTTTCGATCCCGTCGAAAATGCTCTTGGTGATGTTGTTGGTGTCAGGATGCCTTTTTTCGCTTTTATAGAAAACCTTCAGCACAGCGATGAGCGATTCCGTGAAGACGATGCCCGGATTCTGTGACCTTGCCAGAAGGGCAATGGAGGTTTCATAGATGGAATACCTGTCGCTGTAGCTGCCCGTATCATGGGGCATGAAAAAGCGTCCATCCTTACTGACCATTTTGAAATTGGATTTACTGATGGGGGTTCCAGGCACCACCACTTTTGCATAATCTGCCATTCTATCTTCTGCTCCTTTTCGTGTGTGTCCATCTTGCTGTCATTCATGAACATTCATTCTGATTTCATTATATCATGGAACGGAAATTCCGTTCACGAAAATGTTTATGTTATTTTAAGATTTTTTGCGTATAAATTTAGTTAAGGGTATAATATATTAGTTATGGAAATGAACTGAAATTCATGCGGTTCTATCATCAGGGGCTACCGGAAAGGAAAGCGTCTGAATGTAAACCCGGTAGAGTTTCTTCCTCATTCCACTACAGGCAATGAAGAAAAGGAGTAAGGAATCTTTTAGGATGGATTCCGGTAATGTGCAATGAAAGATGTATATATTTTAGCAATTGAATCCAGCTGCGATGAAACTGCCTGCAGCATTGTGAAAAACGGCAGAGAGGTCCTTTCCAATATCATATCTTCCCAGATCGAGATTCATCAGAAATTCGGTGGCGTGGTACCGGAGGTGGCATCCAGAAAACATGTGGAGAACATCACAGGTGTTGTGGAGCTGGCCATGAAGGAAGCGAATATCGGAAGAGAAGATATTGATGCAGTGGCGGTGACCTATGGTCCAGGTCTTGTGGGTGCGCTGCTTGTGGGACTTCAGTTCGCCAAAGGTTTCGCCTTTTCACTGGGTGTTCCGCTCATAGGAGTGAATCATATAGAAGGGCATATCGCAGCAAACTACATTCAGTACAAGGAGCTTCAGCCACCTTTCGTTTCCCTGGTGGTATCAGGCGGGCATACCTTCGTGGTGCATGTGAAGGACTATGATGATTTCGAAGTCATGGGTGAAACCAGAGACGATGCGGCAGGAGAAGCCTTTGATAAAGTGGCTAGAGCTATGGGGCTGGGCTATCCCGGAGGACCCAAGATTGATAAGATCGCCAAGGAAGGGAACCCTCTTGCCATAAAATTCCCCAAAGCGAATTTCCATGAAGATACGCTGGACTTCTCCTTTTCCGGGCTGAAGTCCTCTGTACTGAATTATCTCAATTCCGAAAAGCAGAGAGGCAATGAAATCAATGTGCCGGATGTGTCTGCTTCTTTTCAGCACGCAGTGGTTTCCGTGCTTGTGGAGAATGCCATGAAGACCATAAAGAGCAGAAACCTTGATAAGATCGCTGTGGCAGGTGGCGTCGCCTCCAATTCCAGCTTAAGAGAAGCGCTTCTTCAGAAGGGCGAAGAGGAGAATGTGAGAATTCTCTTCCCGGATGCCATTCTCTGTACGGATAATGCGGCCATGATCGGCAGCGCAGCTTATTTCCAGTTCATAAAGGGACATGTATCGGGCAATGATCTCAATGCAAAACCCGGACTTTCGTTAGGTGGTAGATAAGTCATGAGTTTCATAGTAGAATCCAACAGCCTTGAAAGGCATAAATTCAGAAAGATGATCAACAAAAAGAACATCATAAGAGTAATTGTTCTTTTTCTTGCTGCACTGTTTTTCGCTGGATACCTGTATGAGGAATATCAGGCGAAGATCTATCTGGATCAGGTCAGCGGAAACCAGATCATGGTGAATCAGGTGAACTATAATTACGAGATCCATGGCAGTGGCGACTACATCGTCATTGTGGATGGTGCTTCCGGAGAATCTCTTCTGCACAAGCAGAAGCTCATGGAGAAATTCGACGGCAATGCCAGACTGTTTTTCTATGACAGACCCGGGTATGGTGGTACGGAAGGGGAATACAAGACCCCTAGAGAAATCGCAGAGGACCTTCATTTCATGTTCAGAAGATTTGGATGGAAGATGGAATTCATTCTCGTGGGAGAGGAATACGGTTCTCTGGTCATGCAGGAATATCTGAATCTCTATCCGGATGAAGTCCTGGGTGCACTGTTCATCAATCCCATGGGAGAAATGGCAGGCAGTGAGGAAATCGTAAGGTACAGGGACATCAGAACCGCTTCTTTCTTTTCCAAGGAAGTGCTTGGTGCCGTAGGACTGCCAAGGCTTATGCAAAGCAGCGGTATTCTGGACTTTTTTGATGAAGTCAGTCTGGACAATGAGGAAAAAGAGTTTCATTCGAATCTCAGACTCACCAGGAGCATGATGAACATCATGAAAGCGGAGCTTGGCTATATGGAGACGGCCGAAGCCCTTCCTGTGAAGACGAACCTTCTGGGTGAAAATCCGCTTCATCTTATAACGAGCAATCGTAATATGGAACGGTTCAATCAGGAACGTTATCTTGGCTACAGCAGTGATGTGGAGACACTCATCGTGCAGGATTCTGTTTCCGATGTGATGTTGGAACGTCCTCAGGATATTGCATCCAGCCTCAACGGACTCATCGACAAGATCACAAGGCTGAGCTACAGAAGGAAGTAGAAGAGAATAGTGAGATTCCACATAAAGAAGCAAGACACCCTGAAAAAAATTCAGGGTGTCTTGTTTCTTTATGTGATGCTGATTATCTGCTTAGTTCGTCTACTGCGATCTGTCCTGCGATTCTTCCAAAAACAATGATGTCTGTCATGGCGTTTCCACCGATACGGTTTGCACCGTGAACGCCTCCTGTGACTTCTCCTGCAGCATAGAGACCCTTGATGATTTCTCCATCTACATTGATTACATGTGTTTCTGTATCGATCTTCAGTCCACCCATGGTGTGGTGGATTCCTGGAGTGACCTTCAGGATATAGTAAGGTCCTTCTTCCAGAGTCTGTGTAAGATGGGTTCTTCCGAATTCTTCATCGGATCCGGATGTCACAGCATCCAGGTACTTGGACATGGTTTCGGTGACATCCGCTTCTTCAGCACCGATGGCTTCTGCCACATCCTTCAGTGTTTCACATTCTACAGCATAGCCCTTTTTGATGTAACCCGCCAGAGCAGCATTTTCTTCCTTCATTTCCTCATTGGTGACAAGATAGGCGATGCCACCTGTCTGCTTCAGAATATTAGCTGAAACCACATCTCTTGTGAGCAGTTCATCGGTGAATCTCTTTCCTTCTGCATTGATGAGAATGGCACCATCACCACGCAGACCTTCTGTAAACATATATCCGGATTCAGGGTCTGTGGTCGGATGAATCTGAATATGCTCGATGTCGTCAAGAGCAGCATTTACAGCTTGTCCAAGCTCGATTCCGTCTCCTGTGGCACCGGCATGGTTGGTGGTGGAGAAACCGACCAGGTCAGGTCTGAAGCTTTCCACCATATCACTGTTGGCTCCGAATCCACCTGCTGCGATGATCACCGCACCGGCCTTGATCATAAACGTACTTCCATCAACGGTTGCAGCTTCAATTCCTGTCGCCTGACCCTCTTCTTCCAGGATCTTTGTGGCAGTGGTTTCCATAAGAATTTCCACGCCCAGTTCCTTCAGCCTGTTATGAAGAACTTCAACCACCACAGGTCCAACAGCGGAACCATCAGCTGGTGTATGGATTCTGGGATTTGTAGCTCCACCGGATAAGGATACTCTTGTTAAACCTGCACCCAGTTCATTGAGCCAGTCTACTGCGCTGGAAGAGTTTTCCACCATGACGCGCAAAAGCTCAGGATCGTTTTCCTCTTTTCCACCCTTGAAGGTATCATCATAGAATGTATCGATTGTGTCTTCTATGCCTTCCGCTTCCTGAATACTGGTTTCTGAAGCGTTGATTCCACCTGTGGCTCTGTTGGTGTTTCCTCCGACGATGGGCATCTTCTCTACGATGATTACGGACTTGCCCGCGCTTGCAGCTTCCACCGCTGCGCTCATACCTGCACCACCGGCACCGATGATGACGATGTCCGCTTCTTTATCGGATACTTCTGTTTTCTCTTTTTCCACCTTGATTTTCTTCAGGGCTTCGATATCTGCACCCGCTTCTCCCAGAGCAGCTGTAACTGCAGCAATGACTGCATTGGAGGACACGGTGGCGCCTGTGACGGCATCTACACCAAGTCCCTGACTTGCCAGAATCTCATCAATGATTCCTTCGATGGCAGGCGCTGCTATGGCAGGGGTTTCATCCGCTGCTTCCACTTCAATCTTCTCAATCTCGTTTTCCGTTACAGTGACCGTTACTTTAACGGGGCCGTTATGTCCGGTCTCTTCCGCTGTATAAGTACCTGGAGTGAAGATTCCTTCTGCTGAAGGTGTCTCTTCTGCTTCTTCCTTGGCTCCACATCCGAAGGCGCTGAGCGCCATGACGGAAATAAGAACCAGTGCGAATAATTTCTTCATTTTTTTCATTTGTTCATTTCCTCCCTTTTGTTTGACAATGGAAGTATATCACCCTGACATTGTTAATTCAATAACGAAAAGTGTATTTTCAGTGTATTTTAAAAGGTATCCTTTTCATTTCATAGAAGGGAAATTTTCATCAGCTTCCATTACCACTTTGAAAGATTTTTCAGCTGTTTTTATTTTTTCTGAGGTAAAATGTGAGTACCCACTGCAGAATGCTCCTGCGACGTGATCTTAAGACAAATCGGAATAATTTGTATAAAATTATTCTGCATGACACTTTTCTGTAACATTGAATGGGTATGATAATACCATCAAGAGAGAGACAAAGGAGGACAATCATCATGAGCTATAAAGATCCATACGGACAAGATCCGGATAGAGAAGAAAATAAATACCAGGATGTCAACATGAATTACGAAAACGAAATGGAAGTATCGTCGCAAGACAGCATGAATCACGAGAATGAAAAGGAAGATACGCAGGATTACAGAAATGTTCCGGAGTATGCCAGAGAAGTGAGTGAGCCTGTAAATGACATGCGTGATCCAAGAAACGAGGATGCCTATGTCTACAGAGGAGCATCTCATTACGAAGGTGGAAACAGCGGAGGCAATGGAACGAAGAGAAAGAAAAGATTTTCTGGACTTTCCATGATTGCTGTAGCCCTTATATTCACACTGCTTGGCACCTCACTCGGTATATACAGCGCATACAATGTGCTGCCGGGTACAAGCTTCTTCGAAAACTCGAAGCTGGGTGAAATTATTCAGGAAAGTGCAGATGGTGCAAAGCCTGTTCAGATTTCGACTCCACAGCTGAGAGAAGAAGGGCTCAGTGTACCTGAGATCGTCAGCATGGTTCAGCCAGCAGTTGTGACCGTATCGGTAAGGGTTCCAGGTGCACCAGGTTTCTTCAATCCTCAGGGAGGATATAATGAAAGCATCGGGACCGGATTCATTCTCAGCGAAGAAGGTCTCATCGCCACAAATTATCACGTGGTGGAGGGCGGAGAAGAAATCGTCGTGATTCTATACACCGGTGAAGAAGTTTCCGCAAAAGTCGTCAACTATGATGCCAGCAATGACCTGGCAGTGATTCAGATGGATGAAGATGTGAAGGTGCCGGGTATTGTCACCCTTGGCGATTCTGACAATGTGGTGGTGGGCGAATCCGTCATTGCCATAGGAAATCCTCTGTCCAAAGAGTTTGCGGGATCCGTTACTTCAGGAATCATCTCCGCAACTGAAAGAACTGTCGCCATCGGCAACAGCGAGTACAACTATTTCCAGACGGACGCAGCCATCAACGGAGGAAACTCCGGTGGACCGCTGATCAACGCAAAAGGAGAAGTCATCGGCATAAACTCCGCAAAGATTGCCAGCCAGGAAGTGGAAGGCATAGGATTTGCCATTCCGATCAACACACTGACCAATGATCTGGATGCACTCTCCAAAGCTCAGCTTCTTGTGGGCATAGCTGGAAGAGAAATCAACGAAGCCACAGCGGAGCAGAATGATATTCCTGTAGGCGTTCTTGTGGTGGAAGTCCAGGACAATACACCAGCCTACCTTGCATCCATGATGGTGGGAGATGTCATCACAGAATTCGACGGTCAGAAAGTGACCTCTGTTCAGGACATCAATAAAATCAAGAATTCCAAGAATAAAGGTGATGTGGTCACAGTGAAGGTTTATCGTGAAGGAGCGTATCTGGATCTGAAACTGACCCTTATTGAAAGACCCTAAACCACTTCAAACAGTTTCCCCTAAAAGAATGATGCCTGATGGCAAAGAAAAGAACCGGAGAAAAATCCGGTTCTTTTCTTATAAGAATCAGTTCTTTTCCTTTTGTGGTTGACAGAAATTGCTCTGTATTTTACTATTATGTCATACGATATATCGAGATGCATAATAGTTATGTGAAAAGAGGGTTTTTGATGAGCGCTACACCAATGACAGAAGCTACTTTCTATATACTGCTGTCCCTTATTGATCCAAGTCATGGCTATGGCATGATGCAGAGCATCAAGGAGCTTTCCCGGGGAAGGCTGCTCATTGGTCCGGGAACGCTCTACGGCGTCCTGACTCGCATGAACAAAGAAGGGCTCATCGAACTGGTGGAAGAAGAAGGCAGGAAAAAAACCTATCATATCACTGCAATGGGGATTGAAGCGCTGAAAGACGAATATCAGCGGCTGAAGAATCAGGTGATCGACGGTAAAATATTGGAGGATGTCACATGAAGAAGAAATACTATTTTCATCCCAGTTCATTTTCCCTATCTGAAATTGAAGAATTCTATGAGGAAAAAGCACGAAAAGGGCTGTTTCTGGAAAAGAGAGGTGATTATCTCAGCAGATTCCTTGTGGATGAGCCAAAGGAGCTTCTTTATCGTGTAGAAGTGGTGGATTACAAGAAAGAAGAGAATAGAAATATCTCCGAGGTTCAGGTGGCGGTCTATGAGGATGCCGGCTGGAACTATGTCTGCGGGAACAAGTACATCCATGTTTTTTCTGCGGATAAGGAAGCGAATGTACCGGAGCTTTATTATGAGCCTCTAGAGCAGATTGAAACTGTGAAGATTCTGAGAAAAAGCGATATAAAGGCTATTTTCACAACACTGATTCTTTGGCTGTTTATATTTTTTATGAATTTTGCCAGTTTCCAGGCAAAGAGCGTGTCAGGGTTTATACAGATGATCCGTAATAATTTGTATATTATGCTTATAGATACTCCTTCGCTTTTCTTAGCGGTTTCACTCATTCTCTTCATTGGAATAGGTGAACTCATCCTAGGAATCTACAGCAGTCAGCACTATATTTCAAAGCTCAGAAAAGGGATCCCTTTTCGCGAAATCAGACCTTTCGCAAAGAAACTGAAGCCTTGGTTTAAGCGTATTATGGCTGTCTCTGTATCCGCAATCCTTCTTATGGGACTCCTGGAGGTTGCAAGCATGGAGAAAGAAAATGACCCCAGTGCTATGGATGGACCCTATATGACCCTGGAGGACTTCGGTATCGAGAAGGCAGACGGCAGTGAAAAACCGTACTATATGGTGGATTCCTACAAACGCAGAGAATCCATATGGGGAGAAGTCGTAAAGACCGTGGAGTACAGTAATGCCGTTTACAGCAGCACTTCTTTATATCAGGATGTGTATGAGGTGAGAAATGCGAAGCTTCGAAAAAATCTTGCGGAAGCCTTCAGTGAAAGCGGTTATTTCAGTCTGAATATGGACGACCCGGAGAAGATTACAGTGTCTGGAATGGATGAGGTTTACGTAGTGAACGAGCGTGAAATGGTGGTCGTGAAGGATGACTTTGTGATTCGTATGCTGTATCATCTGAATGAGGAAATTTCCCAGGAAGAGATTCTTTCAAAACTGTCAGAAGTCTTAAACGGGAGAAAGGTATCTCTGGAAAAATAATGATAAAACCGAGGAGAAATTCAGTGGCATCTGAACTTCTTCTCGGTTTTATCATAAGGTTATTTATTTTCTTCTGAACGTGGCATAATTTTTGTCATTGCAGTAGATCATTTCAAGTCCGATGATTTCTGCAATCTTCTCCAAGGTCTTTCTTCTGTAGAAGGCGATATGGGAGCGGTCACGCATATAGTGCCAGGATCTGAAGTGCTCCACATCATTTTGGTGGAATTGCGTCATGATGGCCAGAATACCGTTTTCATTCATGGCTTCTTTCATGGTCTGGAAATGAACCAGAGGATCTTCCAGATGTTCGATGACTTCGGTACATGTGACCAGATCATAGGTCTTGCCCTCATAGATTTTTTTGGGTGCGTAGAAGAGATCATAGATATCCATGTGGTAACCGTAGTCTCTTTCAAGAATCATGGCCAGGACTGGTGAAGGACCACTGCCGAAGTCCAGACCTTGTTTTCCTGATTTGGAGAAAGGGAATACAGCCTCCTCGAGAAATCTCCTGAAATAGGCCACATAGGTGAGGTCTTCGATGGAGTTTTCGTGACTTTCATAGATCTTAAGTTCCTCTTCTTCTGACAGGAGTGCTTCAGGATCCTTGAAGATGAAATCGCAATGATCGCAGACAAAGTAGTCCACCTTGAAAATATCATGGTGGAAACTCCAGGTTTCGTTATTGCAGATGCTGCATTTCCTTTTCATGGGCACCTCCTTTGTAGAATCCGATGGAATGGTTGAGATCCAGCACTGCCATTTTATGCATGGCTCTGGTCATGGCTACATACATGAGCTTTGTGTCGAGTGGTGCTGGATTGTACTTCTCCATGAGTGAGGCGATGATCACTGCATCGAATTCCAGTCCTTTGGAAAGATGGGCTGGAATCACCACGATGTTCTGATCATAATGCTGTGTCTTCTCATCCACAAGCAGAATATCCTGCTTTCCGGTTCTCTTCAGCTCCTTGTGGATGATTTTCGCCTCTTCTGATGTCTTTGCGATGACAGCCATGGTGTTCATGCCGGCGCTTTCCCAGTTTTCCAGAAGTCTAAGCAGGTGAGCAACCCACTTTTTCCTGTCATCTGTATGGATGATTTCAGGCTTTTCTCCATGTCTTACCACGGGTTTTGCAGGAATCAGCCCTTCCATGGGGCATTGGCTCAGCACGAAATTGGCTTCCTTCATGATTTCAATTGTAGTACGATAACTCTGCTCCAGTGTCAGGTAATTGACGTCTGCATCGAACAGGTCCGACTTCAGATAGGACCAGTCATGGATGGCTCGATACATATGGATTCCCTGAGACAAGTCTCCAAGAATTGTGAATCTGTCCGTCTTCAGCAGATGCCTCAGTACGTAGAACTGAAAATCACTGAAGTCCTGTGCTTCATCGATGAATACCATTTTCGTGTCCAGATCCTCATCCATACCGAAGAGTTTTTCCTTCAGATAGGCAAGTGCAGCCAGGTCTTCCAGTTCCAGAACTTTTGCCGCCTTGTGTTCAACCGATTTTACTGCTATGTAGTCACAAAGTTCCTCAGACAATTGCGGCGCGAAAATTTTCAGCTCAAGCAGAAGGTCCTGATAGAATGCGAAGAGATCTTTCTTTGCAAAGAGAGACATGTACTTTTTCACTACGGTTCTGCCGCCTTTTTCAATAGCTTCGATCCGTGCTTCTCTTTCTTCGCGAAGGGTTCCGATCTTCTTCCGTCTTTCTTCAGATGGATCTTCGTTCATCATGATGTTATCGATTCTGCGATCGTAGTCTGTCTTAAGATCTTTTAAAATGTGCTTAACCTTAGTTCTCACCGTAGGTGCAAGATATTTTCTTATGCTGTCGACTCTCTTATAGAGTGGAAGATAGGCATAGTTCTCAAAAAACAGCACTTTAAGATCTTCTTTTGCATAGAGAAGATGATCCTCCAGCATCAGGTCTTCCTCCGGCAGCATAGCCTTTTCAGCATCCTCTGCAAAACGGTCCAGTGCTTCTTTCATTTCCAGAGAGTTCTTCATTCTGGAGGAGTGGATCATCAGGTTCTTTTCCTCTGTGCTGATGGCATTCTCGTCTGTTCTTATGAGCGTGTTGAGTTTCTCGTTGGTGTCGCTGATTCGGATCTTCTTCCCGATGACCTTGCTCATGAGATCTACATAGGTGGTCTGCTGCACACGGTTTGCACCAAGTTCAGGAAGGACACTGGAGATGTAGTCGAGAAAGAGCGTATTGGGAGCCAGAATCATGAACTGCTCCGGATAGTAGATGTCTGCATAGGTATAAAGAAGATACGCGATCCTGTGCAGCGCGATGGTGGTCTTTCCGCTTCCGGCAGCGCCCTGAACCACCAGAGGCTTTAGGACATCAGCGCGGATGATCTGATTCTGCTCTGACTGGATGGTGGATACGATGTCCTTCAGCTTCTGCTCTGCATGTCTGTTTAAAGATGCCTGAAGAAAGGTGTCTGAGGTTGAGATATCCACATCCATATAATCCGACAGCTGACCATCTTCTATGGTGTATTGTCTTTTCAGGGACAGATCCACTACATGCTCGTATTTCCCAGCCTTATAGGCGGTTTCACCGAGTCTTCCATCATAGTACACACTGGCGATGGGGGCTCTCCAGTCCACTACAAGAGGAGTTTCCATGCCCGGTTCATAGAGGGACACCTTACCGATGTAGAGCTCCTCCTTGTGATCTTTGTCTTTCTGTCTGATATCGATACGGGCGAAATATGGTGTTTTTCTGGAATATTTTAGAAGTTCATAGTTCTTCTCCAGATCATCCAGAAACTCCGTATGCAGCATGATGTTGGAATAACTCAGACTGCTGTCTGTATGATCCAGATGTACATAGGCATCCTTGATCTCCTCATTATGCTTTCCTTTTCGGATTTCCATGATTTCAAGGGTTTTCTCGAGATAATCCCTTGTTTCCTTCAATCTATTTTTTTCGTGTCTGAAATCTTTCTGTGTGTTTATTGTCATGTAGTATCCTTTCTTCTGCCATATAAGTGTAAAACCGGTATATGATTTGTAGAGTATAGCTTCTGATGTTCAAGCAGTTTCCGCAAAATCCATTTTCAGCTTCTCATTATATCATATATTGATGATTTGTGTTTATTCTTACCAATGGAGA
>NZ_JBINJW010000032.1:0-29802 GCF_043951855.1 Proteiniclasticum sp. C24MP | reverse complement strand
TTCCGGGATGAACGCTATACCAAAGGGGGAGTGTTTTTCGTGGAAAGTGTTTTTCGCGTACTGAAGTTCAAAGCAGCGATTTATGATAGTATATGCAATACTAAAATATAATCAAAGATATAGTATAATAATTTAAGAATATTCATAGTGTAATAGATGTTATAATATTTTAGAGAGGATGATATGAGTAAAAGGATAAGAGGATCAATAGTCCTGATCGTTGTGATTTTTATAATTGGATTTTGGCTGATTCAGAGTTATAAGCCTGTCGTCAGACGCATCACCACCTCGGTGTTCAGAAGCGGTTCAGACCATGTAAGCCAAGGAGAGGATCGTGATCTGCTGTCCCTATACACCGATATCCATCATATGTCTCATAATGTTGTGATTGCAGAAGATAAGTGGGGATATAAGGATCTGACACTGGAGAATATTGATCAGCTGCTTATAAAAGTTGAAGAGTTCAATGGCCGCGACGAAATAAAAGAAGAGGTGTTCGATATACTGCAAAGATGGAAAAACGGGGACTTCTCTAGAGCCCACAATAATCACAGCTATGTTTGGATAAAATTGGGTGGAACGGTGGGGAAAGCTACTGGTGTAAATACCATGACGCTGCCGGATTGGGCAGTGGAAGAATAGAATGATGAAATGAACTGAAAAAAACCTTGATCACTTGCAGTAAGATCTGCAAAATGATCAAGGTTTCTTATCGGAAATTAGTCAGCTTCTTCAGCTTTGAATTCTATAAAGTAAACATCGTTTCTTGATGCGAGAAGATCTGTGATAACTTCTGCTTCAAAAAGCACACCAGCATCAGGTTCAATTTCAATATCCATTGGTAAAGCAACTTCTATTTCTTCCTGATCCTGATTCATTATGGAGATGATTGTTCCTTCTTCTACAACGGTTGCATCAGCAAAGTTATTCTTCAGAATGAATTCCATGTTGAATCCACCATCAATTTCAGTCATTTCGAATAAAGCCACCTGTACTGTATCATCAACGGTTCTCATGAAACGAACCACTTTTTCCAGATTGCTCTGTTCTTCGTCAGTCAATTCTCTGCTTTCAAGTAGAGATGTAACTGCGACCTCTGATTCTTCTGGTGTTTCAGAAGGGGTTTCCACTGGAGTTTCAGCAGGTGTTTCAACTGGAGTTTCCACTGGAGTTTCGGCGGGTGTTTCAGGAGTCTGTTCTTCTGTTGAACATCCTACTGCGAAAAGTACAGCCATTGCAGAAATGATTAAAACAGTTAGTTTTTTGTTCATTTTTATCTTTCTCCTTTGATATGTTACTAGTTGTCACGATACACGCACAACTGTACGTAAAGTGTAGATATTCTTAACACAACTTAATAAATTATTAAGAAATACAAATAATATGTGAAGTGAATTATCATATTCCTTTGAATTACCAAGCAATATTATGGATATCTCAATAACTATACTATCATCTTTTGCTGTAAAATCAAGCTTACTTGGGTGAATAGCATAACAGTTCTTGTACAAACGTCACAGATACATGCTATGCAGAGAAGTTTATTTTTCAATAGTCAGAAGCAATATCACGCTGCCTGCCAACGAGAAAACAAGACCGATCACAAGCATGAGTCTGACTGTCGCAACAGAGAGGATCCATCCACCGATGAGGCTTCCGCCAACACCACCAAGTGTTGTAGCTGCGGTTGTGAATGCCTGACCCTTGATCATATCTTTTTTGTCAATGACCTGGTTTACGTAGTAGATTGAACCTGGGATGAAAATCGCATAGGAAAGCATCTGAAAGGACTGCGCAAGGTATATCATGCCTATGGTGGATGAAACCAGTGTTATGAATGCTTTAGCAGTGAAAAACAGACCGGCTAGTTTCAATAATGACGCATTGTGATACTTATTGATGATTTTTGTGAAAGAGAGCATTACCGGTAATTCCAGTACAGCGGCTATAGCAAAGGCGCTTCCCATGGTTGCTTCGTTTCCACCGACATTCTGCACAATTTTGATCATATAGATATTGATGATGTTGAAGCTGATGAATATCAGGATAACACCAAGAAGATAAAGAGAGAAACGATGATATTTGAGTATGAATCCTGAAGCTGAAAGGGTGGAACTGTTTAGGGGGGAACTCTGGATGGGCTCCTTTCTGTCAGTTTGAAATGAATCTGCTGCTTCTGTTGGGTTTTTCAGCCTGAATGAGATTGTAAATACAAAGGTGAAGCTGAACAGCAGAATAAAGGCGTAGGGAAGGATATCTGTGCCGTACTGCTCTACAGCAGCACCAAGCACATAGGACATCGCGGCATAAGCCAGGGAGCCCATGCCTCTGGCAAATCCGAAATTCAGGGGTATTCCTTCGTTGATGTAATTCATCCCCAGAGAATTGATCAGGGGGTGTATAGTAAGCATCACAGTTAAGAGCATAAAATACAGGGATGCAGTAATAAACATGATGGCAGGGGATACTGCCATGATGAAGGAAAGGGACAGACAGATAAACAACATAAGGGAAGTGGTGTATCTCAGTGCGCTTTTTCTGCTTCTGTCGGCATATCCGGCTACAAGTGGCTGCAGAATAGCTGAGAAAATGTTAGTGAAAGCCAGGATCAGTCCAATCTGATGGCTTTCGAAATTCTTAGACAATAGATACACTGTAATGAAATTATATGTTGCACCAAAGACCATCCAGTAAGCGCCATGAATCAGTGCATATCTTGCTGTCAATTTCGTTGTTACTGATATATTATTCTTCATAGGAACCCTTCTCCCGGCATATTTCTATTCATTCTTTTCAACCTACATCATAACAAAAATACTGTCATCATAGAAGTATAGGTATGCAGCGAAACGATAAAAATTCCGGAGAAATGTGTGCTCCGGAATTTTTATCATTGTTCTATTTCAATGGCATGAATGAACAGTCTGCCGTCTTCAACGGCATAATTGCATGTCACTAGACTTAGCAGATCCAGCTCCTTGTTCAGAGCAGTTTCTGTATCCATTATGGATTCATTATTCAGCATATTCAGGAAATCGGTATATGTTGTGTCCTTGAACTGCGTATCAAGAAAAGGACCTTCCGAAGGAGAAATGTGAATGGAAAATATCTGGTAGTTTTTTTCTCCTTGAGGTGTTGAAATAGTGAACGTGTCATTTTCCGCCAGGAAATCCTGATCAAGGTATTTGTTCAGATCACCGAACATATAGCCACGCTCTGTATAGTGGCCATAGATGATCGTGTGCCGATCAAGCCCCATCCCGATATTTCTGTAGTCCATGAAGATGGAACCTAATACATCCGGTTCTTTTTTGAAGTTGATATCCAGATATTCATCGTTATCAGCACCTCTTACAATCGGATAGTCTACCTTTGTGTTATCGATTTTGATCCAACCGACATAATCGGGATTGATCTTCAGTAATGCGCTATCGGGGTTCTGGGTATATGTGAAGTTCCCGACAGGAAAGGAAGGGGGAAGCTCTTCTGGTACAACTTCGAGTTTCACATCAGGTTTGGCTGAACTGTCAGATTCAGTTGAACTGTTCAGCTGCGACAGCTCATTGTAATAGGATTCAGATTCTGTCATGGCTCTATTGCTGTTGATTTCGTATAGCCACAGTGAGAACTGCAGCAGTGCAGCGATGGCGAGCAGAGATACAATTATATTTCTTTTCGTAATAATCACCTCGTTTTTGGGATTAAATCACATTACGTGATTTAAATTTAAATTTGTCGCAATTGAATGACATCATATTTGATTAGTGCTATTATAACCTCATCGAAAGAGAAAAACAATCAAATAAAATTAATAGGAGTTGTCAAAAATGAAAAAAATGTCAAAAAGAATCAGCCTAATGGTAGCCGCTATGCTTTTAGTTTTCAGTATCCCTGTATTTGCTACAGAACCTACCGATGATATTGTTGATATCGCAGTTGGTAATCCTGATTTCAGTATTCTAGTCAGTGCTCTGCAGAAAGCGGAACTTGTTGAAACATTGCAGGGTGAAGGTCCTTTCACAGTCTTCGCACCAACCAATGATGCATTCGCAAAACTACTTGAAGCATTGGATGTCACCGCAGAAGAGCTTCTGGCACAACCGGACCTGGCAAAGGTTCTGACCTATCATGTAGTAGCTGGTAAAGTAATGTCTGGCGATCTTACAGATGGACTGGAAGCCGATACCGTAAATGGTGGAACAGTGAAATTCGATCTTTCTGGAGACCCTAAAGTGAATGATTCCAACATCACTGCTGTAGACATAGAAGCCACCAATGGTGTAATCCACGTCATCGATACAGTATTAGTACCAGAAAACTTCACACTTCAGGCAGTGGATCTGGAAGAAACAACTGCTCCTGATACTGGAATTCCTGCAGCATTCCCATTCCTACTGACAGCAATAGGAACTGCCGGTGCAGCAATGCTGGTATACAAGAAGAAGGAAGCATAACAGCAGTCAGATAAAATGAGAGAGACCTTGAACAGTGATTCATACTGTTTAAGGTCTCTTCTCTTATGTGCTTTTTTTCGTGTCGATGAGGGATGCCCAGGAAACCTTGTCGTTTCCGAATTTCTTTCGGATTTCATCGAGGGCTTCCTGTACCTGCTGATCTTTCGTGTGATTCTGATTCTGGCTTTTCAGATCGAAAAGTGAAATCTGTTCACCGGCCTCTGCATCATCAAAATTGGTCAAAGCGATTCCGATGAGCCGGATGGGCTTCTTCTCACTCCAGATGTCATCCAGAAGTTCAGCTCCGGCATGATAGAGTGCTTTGGAGAGATTCGTTCTAGCAATGCTGCGCTGTCTGGTAATGGTCTTGAAATCCGCATATTTCAGGGAGATTTGTACGGTCTGCCCTTTTTTTGATTTGCTTCTGGCTCGAATGGAAACTTCATCAGCGAGCTTCATGAGAATCAGTTTTGCATCCTGGATGTTTGAAATATCTTTGCTTAATGTCACTGATTTACCCACTGATTTAACGTCGTCTCTGGAATGATTGTTCAAAGGCGCATCATCAATTCCGTTCGCATGTTCATGCATTGAAATTCCTGCTTTACCAAAGATTCTGATGAGCTTGTTTTTATCGTAAAGCGCTACATCACGGATTGTGATGATATTCAGTTTATTCAGTGCTTCTGTTGTTTTGGCGCCGATACCATACATATACTGAACCGGTAACGGCCAGAGCTTTTCAGCTACTTCTTCTTTTCTCAGAGTAGTGATTCCCAAAGGCTTTTTCATTTCCGAAGCCATCTTGGCCAGAAATTTGTTGCTGGATATGCCGATGGAGCACCATAGCTGGAGCTCTTTCTTGAGGCCTTCCATAATCAGTTCAGCCGCTTCCATGGGGCGCCCGAAGAGATGCTCCGTTCCCGTCATATCTATCCACGCCTCATCAATGCTGTTCTGCTCAACTACCGGAGAAAACCTGGATAGGTAATTCATCACCGCATCTGACATCACCTCATAGTAATGATGATCTGGTGGAACCAGCAGAAGCTCAGGAGAGCGTTTCAGAGCTTCATTGACAGTCATGGTTGTTTTGATGCCAAGAACCCGTGCTTCATAATTCGCAGCCAGAATGATGCCGGACCTCCTGTTGGGATCACCGGCAACTGCAGCGGGTCTTCCTTTCAGTTCAGGGTTTCTTCTGGTTTCACAAGTAATAAAAAATGCATTCATATCAACAAGAAAAATGGTTCGCTCCATCTGCTGCACCTCCCAGTTAAGTTTTGTCCGTTTGCGATTCGGATCTTTTAACAATATTATACTATGAAAACCCGTTACGGAAAAAACTCCCCATTCATTTTCATGAATGGGGAGGAATAATTTTATACAGCTTCTTCTATCTCTTCAAAATCCCGGTTGTAGATATCCATATCAATTTCGCCAAGTCTTCTGGCAGTCACAAGACCTGCCACCATGGAACCGGATACGTTCAGTGCGGTTCTTGCCATGTCAATGAGAGGTTCAATGGCAATAAGAAGTCCGACAAGTCCTACTGGCAATCCCATGGAGGATAAAACCGTAAGGGCTGCGAATGTAGCACCTCCGCCTACTCCGGCAATACCGAAGGAGCTGATTGCTGTGATGATGATCAGCTTGATGAAGAAGGATGCATCCATTGGTACACCTGTACCAACCGCAATCATGACTGCAAGCATGCCTGGGTATATCCCTGCACAGCCGTTCTGTCCGATACTGGTGCCAAGGGAGGCTGAGAGATTGGCCACTCCATTTGAAACACCGAATTTTTCTGTCTGGGTTTCAACATTCAAAGGCAATGTGCCTGCGCTTGATCTTGATGAGAAGGCAAAGGAAAGTGGAACACTGGCTTTCTTCAGATATTTAACAGGGCTTAGCCTGTACATCATTAAAATCGCAAGATGGATGAGGAACATAATAATGATCGCAACATAGGATGCTGCAACAAATTCAAACAGTCTTGAGATCTCTGAAAAATTTGAAGTTGATACAAATCTTGACAGTAATGCGAATACGCCATAGGGTGTGAATCGGAGTACCAATGTGACCATTCTCATGACGACATCATGAAGCATATTAAGAAATCTGGTGAATGCTTCAGCGCTCTCTGGTTTCTTTCTTCTAAGACCTATGGTTGCAATGCCTAGAAATGCCGCAAAAAACACAACGGATAGGGTTGCCGAGGAACCCTGACCACTCATGGCATAAAACACATTACGTGGTATGATTTCAGTGATCTGTTCTGGAATGGACTTTGACTGGAACTGATTCAGCGTATCTTCCAGAGCTTCACCTCTGGCAGCTTCAGCCTCACCAGCTAGAATTTCACTGGAATCAAGTCCGAAGAGAGTGGAAATCCCTGCACCAAGACCAGCTGAAATGGCTGTTGTGAGCATCAGGACCACAATAATGGAGAGTGCACTCTTTCTCAGTGAACTGGCATCCTGATTGACGATCGAGGTGGAGATGGCGACAAATACCAGTGGTATGACAATCATATTAAGAAGTCTGACATAGCCCGACCCGATGATGTTGATCCATGTATTCGATGAAGCGATTACTTCCGATCCTGAACCGAGCAGCAGCTGAAGCGCACCGCCAAATAGTATTCCGGCTACCAATGCAGTCAGAACTCTTTTGGTGAAGGACATATGCTTCTTCTGCATGTAAAACAGTCCATAAATGATGGCAGCAGCTACAGCTAGAATGAGCAGTGTGTAAAGTGTGTTCATATTAATACCTCCAGATGTTTATTTGTATCAATTTAACCGAAAGATCCGTCATCATGTCGAGAATTCATCTGATTTTCGTGAATATATGTGAAAATAAAAATACTTCTGCCTCAAATACAGAGGCAGAAGTTCACTTCCACGGTTCCACTCTGTTAACCCTGCATTATATGCTGGGAAAACTCAATATCGGTACAATCATACCTCAATGCTGTAACGGGCATTCCCGCTGGAGTCTACTATTATTTCGATCCAGTACTCAGAGATGCACTTCTGCCATTATCCGTTTAAAATCCTTACAGCCTGGGGATTCATTCTCTTGAAACATTTAACAGCATACTCTTCTCATCATAGTAATCCGACTAATTTGGTCAAATATAAGTACAGAATCTAATATATAGTAAAAAACGGAAATTGTCAATAAGTTTTGGCGATGAAACTGTCTGGGGGAAGTTCAAGTTCAAAGATCGAGAAGATCAGGATGAAGAAAAGTGAGCTGCTGATATTGTACAGAGAGGGATCAGGTTTGTTCTCTTTCTTCATGCAGCGTTTCTGAACTTAAAAATACATATTAGTTTGAATTAAATGGTTCAGCTGATATCATATAGGTAGAGAGGGGTGTTAGAATGATTTTTTATTTTTCAGGAACAGGTAATTCTTTATATGTCGCAGAAAAAATCAGAAATAAAATCGGATCCAGGGTCATCGATATTTCGAAAGCCATGACAGAGAATCAGTTCAAATATGAACTGGATGCGAAAGAGAGTGTCGGCTTTGTGTTTCCTGCATATTATTACGGGTTACCTACCATCGTTGCTGATTTCATCAGTAAACTAGACCTGACAGATACCAATCCGGTCCATATCTTTGCTGTTGTCACATGCGGTGCCAATTGTGGAGGTGCAGACAGATTATTAAACACACTGCTGAAAGGGAAAAATCTGCACTTATCAGCATTTTATGAACTTCCGATGGTAGATAATTTCATTTTCGGATATGATCTGCTCAGCAGGCAGGAACAGGAGGATGCCCTGAAAAATGCAGAAGGAAAATTAATGGGCATCATAAAGTCCATTTCTGTCAAAGGGACATCGGATAAGCCATCTACTTTTCTGGAAAGAATGCTCACTGGTGCAATTTATCCGATCTATCAGAGAGGTCGTAAAACCAGAAAATTCTATGCGGATAATAGATGCAATTCCTGCAATCTCTGTGAAGAGATCTGTCCATCAAAAGCCATTAAAATGGTGAACGGAAGACCTGAATGGACCAAAGAGCAATGTATCCATTGCGTTGCTTGTATCAACCGCTGTCCTCAGGAAGCAATCCAGTATGGACAAAGTACAAAGAAAAGAAACAGGTATGTACATCCTATTTTAAAATAGGTGGTTCCAGGGACACGAGGTGTAAGTCAATTCCAAGGGGTGGAGGATTCCTCCAGACAGGGGATTCATTTGTGATCCCAGAGATTGCGGAAGCTGAAGTGTGCAAACATATATTTTAATTTGACAGGAGAAACGAATTAATGAAACTAATCAGACAATCAATCCTATTATTTGGCATTTCAGTAATAGGTGAATTTATGAACAAGGTGATCCATGTGCCATTACCAGGCAGCGTATTGGGGCTACTGCTATTACTTTCGCTGCTGTTATCGGGCATGGTTCGCGTGAAGCAGATTGAAGAACTTACGAATTTTCTTATGAATCACCTGGCAGTATTTTTTGTGCCTGCGGGGGTAGGACTTATTACAGTGGCAGGAGTTCTGAAATCCTCCTGGGCGATTCTTCTTGGGATATCGATATTGAGCTCGGTTATTGTGATGACCATTACAGCAGGAGTAGTTCAACTGATTCGGAGGAGAAAATTATGACACAATTGATTTCAAATCCGATATTCGGGGTTTTAATCACCCTCATAGCCTATGAAGCAGGTTTATATCTTCAGAGAAGAACAGGCCTCGCACTGCTGAATCCGCTGCTGATTTCAACTGTACTTATCATTCTATTTCTTATTATTACAGGGATTGATTATGAGAACTATAATGCGGGCGGGAAGATTGTTTCCTTCTTCATTACGCCAGCTACTGTAGCCCTGGCAGTGCCTTTATATCGGAATTTCAAACTGCTTACTGCAAATCTCTGGCCGATTTTCCTTGGAATTACCGGTGGAGTCATCATCAATTTCGTTACTGTGTATTTTCTGGTGAAATTTACGGGGCTGGAGGAACAGTTCTTTTATTCGCTGGTGCCTAAATCCGTGACAACGCCCATCGGACTGGAACTATCACAGCAGATCGGAGGGATACCTCAGATTACGATTGCAGCAATCATCATTTCAGGACTGACTGGCGTCATACTGGGACCGATCATTTTCAAGATATTCAAAATCGATGACAAGGTCGCTCGGGGTATCGCCTACGGCACCACATCTCATGCCCTAGGCACCACAAAAGCACTGGAAGAGGGGGAAATTGAAGGAAGCATGAGTGGTCTTTCCATTGGCATCGCGGGGCTTCTGACAGCAGTAATTGTTCCGCTTATGCTGAAACTTTTTTTGTAGAAAACATTAAAAAATGATAGGTCAATTGACCTATCATTTTTGTGTTTTACTTTATGAATTAGATTCTTCTGGCACCCTTGATTCTGTAGTTTCTGACATGCCATCCGATATCCACGATTTCCACTGTTTTTCCTGGTCTAGGGGCATGTATCATTTTATTGTTACCAATATAGATTCCTACATGTGTTACTGAGGACTGACCGAAATACAGAATATCCCCAGGCTGTGCATTAGAGATTGAGACGTAGCTGCCTGATGCAGCCTGTGCTCTTGACACTCTGGGAAGACTTATGCCTTGTGATCTGAATACATATTGAATGAATCCAGAGCAGTCGAATCCGCTAGGAGATGTTCCACCCCAGACATAAGGTACACCCAGGTACTGATATGCCTTGTTTACGATGGCGCTGCTTGAAACGGATGCTGTACCGGCATTGCTGGAACTGTTTGTCTGCTGAGCACGCTCTCTGGCAAGTCTACGTTCTTTCAGGATGGATTTCGCTTTTTCAATCAGCTCCACTGCTTCTGTGTCAGCAGCCTCAGTGATGATTGATTCTCTTATTCTTCTCATTTCAGTGATTGCCGCATTTAACTTCTCATCAGAGCTGGAGGAGTCATTCACAATGGATTTACTTGCTGAGAGAAGGGAAAGTTCTGTTGTCATAAGGCTTCCAGCGATTTTCTTCTCTTCTTCTTCCAGTTCGAGTAGCTTTACATCGGCTTCCACTTTCTTTTCTTCTGCCATCTTCATATCTTCTTCATTGATGGCATTCAGCTCTTCTAAAGCATCGATATCCTTCTGAAGATTATTTTTCTCTTCTTCCAGCTGTTTCTTAATTTCTTCAATTTCATCCAGCAGCTGTTTGTCGATTTTGGCGATTTTTATAACGGCTTCCGTTCTGGAAATCAGATCCGCGATACTGTCAGATCCGAGGATTGCACTAAGAATACCTGTGTTTCCCTGTTTGTACATGGCACGTAGTCTCTCACCGTACTCTTCAATCTTCACTTTCAGTTCAGTTTCCGTTACTGCAATTTTATCCATAGTAGCTTTCTTTTCTTCTTCTACTACTGCTATTTTTTCGTTTGTTTCTTCGATTCTAACCATGATATCAGTGATTCCATCAAGAATCTCATCAATCTCCATGTGAAGCATGTTTATTTTTTCTTCCACTTCTTTGTATTCTGCCTGCTGCTGAAGCATTTCCTGCTGGACTTCCTCTGAAACAGGGGATGCCATAACCGGAGTGGCTACTCCGAATAAAGTTGAAGTTGTGATTAAAGCCGCAATGACTTTTATTCTGATATTCTTCATTGTGTTCTCCTAACCTCTAAACATTACAAATTAATTACAGGCTAATTATATGTTGGAGATATGTTGAAGTTATGAAGATTTAAAAGAATATGATAAAATTTGTAAATTTATGTGTATTAATTCCTGAACTTCACATAGAATCGACACAAATAACAAACGATTGTGCTGATTTATTGATTATTACGGATAAAATCATATAAGGAGTAACAATTTTCAGAAAATTTGAAGGCGCAGATGTATCTTTCGATTCGTGATCATTAATCTGTTTCATCAGAATATGATTGATTTTTCAGAAGTAGAGTATAATAGGAGTATAAGAAAAGAGGAGTTGATGTTAATGGCAGATATAAAGTATGAAATTCTGGAGAAAATCGGTGAAATCTCTGTCTCTCCGAAGGGATGGACAAAAGAGCTAAATCTCGTCAGCTGGAACGACAGACCTGGTAAATTCGATATTCGTGAATGGGATCCGGAACATGAAAAAATGGCGAAAGGAATCACTCTTTCGAAGGAAGAAGCTTTAAAATTAAGGGAACTTCTTAACAAGATTGATTTTTAGCAGAGGGTAGCTGGAATGGATTGACTGACCAGCAGACAGTGAAGGTCATCCTTGAAGCGCTTCTACTGAAGGGGAGAAGCCTACTCTACAGTGTGCTTATTTGGCACACTGTTCTCTTTTGATGAAAGTAATTACGATCTCCGGGTTCAAATTGAATGCCTCCTGAGTTAAGATGAAAGGGACATCAGAAAAGCAGAAGATTAGGAAGGAAGCGATGAAATTGATTGAAGTGTATACCACGAATTCTTTCGCAGAAGAAATAGGCGGCGGGAATCCTGCTGCTGTGGTTTTAGAAGCGGACGCCTTATCCGAAGAAACAATGCAGATCATTGCACGGAAAATCGGATATTCGGAAACTGCATTTGTGCTGAAGTCCAGTATTGCTGATCTCAGAGTCAGATACTTCACACCGGTCAGAGAAGTCGATTTATGTGGTCATGCGACTATAGCGGTATTTTCCTTATTACGAGACCTGAATATTATAGAAAGTGGACAGTATAAGCTGGAGACAGTCCACGATGTGCTTCATATTGAGATCGGTGCAGACAGTGTAATGATGGAACTGTCCAAACCAAGATTCTTTGAATATGCCGATCCTGTAGAGGTTGCAGACTCACTTAACATTGAAGTGAGGGATCTTGTTTCAGAATATCTGCCGCAGTTTGTGTCCACCGGGTTAAAGGATCTGATCATCCCAGTACGATCGAAAGCTGTTCTAGATCATCTCAAACCGGATTTTGATAAAATCATCGAATTATCGAAGCAGTACAATGCGGAAGGCTATCATGTGTTCTCACTGGATCAGGGGAAAGTAACAGCGTATACAAGAAATTTCGCGCCTTCATTGGGAATCATGGAAGAAGCTGCAACAGGGACAGCCAGCGGTGCACTGGCAGCGTATCTCTATAAATGCGGGCTTCTCAGAAGAGAGAAACTGAATTCCATCGTTTTTGTACAGGGGGAAGTGTTCGGACGACCCTCTGTGATCAGAGCATCCATAGATACGGCAGAAGATTCCATCAGGAGCATCTATGTTGGTGGGAACATTATGGATACAAAGAAAAAATACGTTGAAACTGAATGAATGCATGAAAAATCACCATGGAGTTTCCATGGTGATTTTAAATATGAAATCTTTTTTCGATTTCACTCTTTATGCTGTTTCCCTGCAGGATGAAAATCGCGGACAGAAAAATAAAGCTTACAGCGATACTGATAATGGAAGGATACTGCACTGTAACCCAATCAAATAGGAGAAACAGGATAGGGATGAAGCCGAATAGAGCTGACATGAAAGCATAAGTTATGTAGTCTCGGTTTCCCAGCTTCATGATAATCGCAATGGAGTACATAAGAAGCAGTGCGGTGATACATAAGATGGGAATCACATAGTTCAAGGACCAGCCTCTCCAGCCTGTATTCCAATCCCAGAAAACAGAGAGCACTGAAATAATAGCTACCTGCCAGACAATCTTCTTGGGAATGTGAAATCGCTTCTGAACAAGAAAAATCATGTCGAGCCAGATGCTTAAAAGACCCAGAAGGAGAAGGAGCGGCCAGTTCAGTTCTGTGGGGAAGATGAAGTAGATCGTAAAACCAAGAACAACCATAACGATGGAAATGAACAGCAGGATTCTTAGGGTCATATGACTTTTCAGATAGGATGGTATTTGGGGAAACAGAGCTACAGATTTCTCTTCTTCTGGTGAGGGCAGTTTATTTCCGCAGAGAGGACAGCTGGTTCTGGTTTCCAGAATTTCCACATTACAATGATTACAATGCTGCATAAGAAGCCTCCTTTCTATAAATTGGATGAGATGCCTACTTTGATTCCTCTACTGGTCAGAAACTCAAAATAGGTTCTCTGAAGATCTGTATCCTGGTATGGGGATGTAAAGCTCACAACCAGCTGATCCAGATAGGAACATACTACGATCTGAGGACGTCTGGCGCTTACGAATACACTGAACTTATGGATGAACGGTTCAAATTCCTCGGGCATGATGATTCTTCCCACATTGGAGATGGAGGAGGAGATTTGGCGGTCTTTGATGTGGTTGGCGATCTTCAATGCGATGTCCTTGACGGGCAAGGGGATCACTCTCGCAAAAGGGTTTTTCTCCAGTGACATGAGTTTATCGAGATGGTGGTTGATTTTATCTCGTGTCAGTTCATTTTTGAAGCTTTCGCTGACGGAATTAATGATATCCTGAAGATCATGACTCTGTGTGGAAAAATCATATTGTATGTTCATGGTTCCGAAAAAGTTTCGCGCAGTGTTTGATTCGAAAAACTGCCTCAGGTTGATCGGCACCTGCAGTACCACGGGATCTTTCCTCATTTTCGAAGGCATATCTTTATTGATGGCATAGAAATAGAGTGCAGTCATGAATACCGTCAAGGTCGTGTTGTACTCGTGAGCCAGATCGAGCACTTTTTTTACGGACAAAGTACCTTCTATGAGCTTTGTGCGGTTCTCTTCCACCTTGGTGCCACGAAGCTGATACGCCTTGACAGAGGGTGATTTCTCCACGTTTTCAGCAGCACGTTTTTTATAATAGGTTTTTTCGAAGCTGTCGTCCATCTTCTGGCTCATGGAAGCCTTATATCGAAGCTTAGGGAAGTCTTCTGGCAGATCATCCTTATGTTTCAAGGTCATATAATGATAAATGAGGGTTTCAAAAAACCAGATGGCACCTGCTCCGTCACTTAAAGCATGAAATATCTCCACATTGATTCTTTTCTTGAAATAGAAGACTCTGAACAGGAGGCTTTTTTCTTCTTTCAGATAAAGCGGTGCGCAGATGGGTTTGGATTCTTCCTCCACGACCGGTTCCAGATCACTGGATTCGAAATAGTACCAGAAAGCACCTCTCCTGAGGACGGAACGATAGAGCGGAAAGCTCTCCAGTGTAGGAGATACAGCTTCCTGAAGAATCTTGGGATCTACCTCTTCATTCAGTTCACAGTACAGTCGAAATACTTTTGTGTCTCTGTTTGTGACGGTAGGAGGAAAGATTTTGGATGCATTGTCCAGCCTTCTCCATTTGATTTTTTTGTTCTCCTTCATATAGTAGACTCCTTTTCTATTTCTCATTCAGGAAAAGATTTATGATTTCAATGGTATGCTCAACAACATCCTGAGACAGGGGATTATTCATGTATCCGTGGAGAGCATCCTTCATCTGAAAGATTCTTACATCGTTCCCGAAGCTGCGCAGTCTTTTTCCGTAAGCTTCCCCTTCATCCCGAAGTGGATCATACTCGGAGGTGATGATCAGTGTTTTCGGCTGAGAACTGAGATCATCTGCGATCAGAGGCGCTACATAAGGTGTTTTACGGGCAGCTTTATCCGGCACATACAGGTCCATATAATCTTCAATTCTTTCTGCTGTCAGTATGAAGTCTTCGCCGTTCTCCTGAACAGATCTGAAGGGTGAGTGACTGCTGTGATCGTGATAGGTCGCCGGATAAATCAGAATCTGTCTTTGAGGATGAAATTCTCCTTTATCTCTGGCCATCAGTGAAACGACAGCTGCAAGATTTCCGCCGGCGCTGTCGCCGATGAGTGTGATATTTTCAGAAGTAGTCCCCAGAAGATCAATGTTCTGAAAGATTTCCTTTGCTGCGGTATAGCAGTCCATAAGTCCGATGGGATAAGGATTCTCTGGTGCCAGTGCATAATCAACGGAGACAATGGTATGTCCGGTGCCTTCTGCCAGATTGGCGCAGACGGGTGTATAGGTATCGATATCACCGGTGACCCATCCTCCGCCATGGAAAAAAATCATCACCTGGTCTTTTCTGTTTTCTTTGGGAATGAAAAGACGAATGGGAATTTCCCGATCACCTGACATCACTTTATGATCAAAGGTTCTGTATGGGATTTTCGGGGATGGTGTGATGATCTTCTGGACTTTCCGGAAGAGTTTATAATTCTTTTTGATATTCACATCTATGCTGGATAGAGCCCTTAGTGTGATTCTTTTTAAAGGTTTCATAGCACGCTCCTTCTTTGAGCTTAGTATACCGTATTATTTCCTGTCATAGAAGAAAAACATCTGAGCGCACGCTGAATGTATTTCATAAGTGCTTTCGGTCTCTGATGAATTGATTCCATGGCATAAAGAAGGGTATAATGAGACAGTAACAATAAGCAGATTTTATAATCAGTATAATCGACGAACTGGAGGAAAATTATGGAAAGAATGATTGGCACAACTTCTAGAGGGGTACGTGCCCCTATCATCAGAGAAGGGGACGATATCGCTGCTATCGTTGTGGACTCAGTCCTCAAAGCTGCAGCATCCGAGAAAATAACACTGAATGACAGAGATGTAGTATCCGTAACTGAAGCTGTTGTGGCAAGAGCACAGGGGAATTATGCGACAGTGGACAATATCGCTCAGGATGTGAAAGAAAAATTTCAGGAAGATACCATCGGCGTGATTTTTCCCATTTTAAGCAGGAACAGATTTTCCTTATGTCTGAAAGGCATAGCAAGAGGAGCGAAAAAGATTGTTCTGATGCTGAGCTATCCTTCCGATGAAGTGGGCAATGCACTGGTCACATTGGATCAGCTGGATGAAAAAGGCGTGGATCCCTATACAGATGTTCTGACAGAAGAGAAATACAGAGCGCTATTCGGCTATGAAAAGCATACTTTCACAGGGGTGGATTATATTTCATTCTATAAGCAGATTATTGAGGATGAAGGATGCGAAGTGGAGGTCATACTCGCAAATCAGCCCAAAGCGATTCTTCCCTTTACTAAGTCTGTCCTGAACTGTGATATTCACACAAGAGCACGGACGAAAAGACTGCTGAAAAGAGATGGAGCAGAAGAGGTGTACAGTCTCAGTGATCTTCTGAATACATCCATAGAAGGAAGTGGATACAACGAGGACTACGGGCTGCTTGGAAGCAATAAGGCTACGGAAGAGACTTTGAAGCTTTTCCCAAGAGATGCACAGGATATCGTTGATCGGATTCAGAAAAGGTTTAAAGAGGAAACTGGAAAGAATATCGAAGTCATGATTTATGGAGACGGAGCGTTCAAGGATCCTGTGGGTGGCATCTGGGAGCTGGCGGATCCGGTTGTTTCACCTGCCTACACGAAAGGACTGGAAGGGCAGCCCAACGAAATCAAGCTGAAATATATTGCGGACAATGAATTTTCACACCTGGATGGAGAAGAGCTGAAGAGAGCGATCACCCAGTACATCGAAAACAAAGGCGAGAACCTCTTTGGCGATATGACAGCTGAAGGCACAACACCAAGAAGACTCACAGACCTTCTCGGATCGCTGAGTGACCTGACTTCAGGCAGCGGGGATAAGGGAACGCCGATTATACTGATACAAGGCTATTTTGACAGTTATGCCAAATAGTACGGGCTGTTAAAGGACGGAGTGAAGATGTTTGAATCTTATCTGAATGTACTTATGGAGAACCCGCTGTTTCACAACATGAGAAGTGAAGAAATCCTCGAGATGCTAAGGAACACCGGTGCATATATCGGCACTTTCAAAAAGAATGAAACCATCACTGTGGAGAACGAAAAGCTTTCCGGAGTAGGAATCATTTTAAGTGGAATAGTATCCATCGGAAAGGACACTTCCTCAGGGGACCGTCTGATGATGGCCAGGCTTAGTCAGGGGGATATTTTCGGTGAAGTTGCGGTGTATACAGGAACGTTGTGGACGGCAACTGTGCTGGCGGACAAGGAGGCAACGGTCCTGTTTCTGCCTGCAGAAAAGCTGATGAATCCAGAGAACATGAACAGGGAAGGAACCAGCAGATTCACGCTGAACATGCTATACATCATTGCGAAGAAAGCACGAGCCCTGAATGAAAAGCTGGAACTGCTGGCGCTGAAAAGTATACGCAGGAAAATATGCTTCTATCTTCTGAAGCAGCATCAGAGAAGCGATTCCAGAGAGTTCACTGTATCTCTGAAGAGAGGTGAAATGGCGGAATACCTTCAGGTGTCCAGACCTTCACTGTCCAGAGAACTGATTCGCCTGAAAGAGGAAGGACTCATCGATTTTGAAGGAAGATATTTTAAACTCAAGGACCTTGAAGGCATATCAAGAGAGCTGAAAAACTGAATCAGGCCACAAAGCCCCATAAGTATACTGAAATCAGATGCTTATGGGGTTTTTACGGCGAAAAGGAAACAATGAGAATCGTTATCAATATTCGCAACTGGTATCCTCAGATACCGAATATTGGAGATGAACATGATACACTTGAAAACGGTGGTAAAAGGCCTAAGAAGTAATACTGAGGAGAATATCATGAAAAATATTAATATAGATCACAAGGATTCGTTGTTTCAGGTAACCGAAAACTATAATGAAGCGTTGGAGCTTCTGATATCTTTAGGTTTTGACAATCTGAAAGACGAAGAGAAAAGAAGAACCCTCGGAAAGATCGTGACCATAGGGGATTCTCTGAAATCCAAAGGAATCTCACTAAGCGCATTTGTCGAGCAGCTGGAAGAGCGGCTGCAGCTTTCTGATGAACCGAAGAGCGGTGCTAAAGATGGAATGGAGACGATCCGGATGGCTGGGGTTCTACCGTGTCCGGTTCGAATTCCTCTGCTGGAAACCTTCGAAGAATGGCATTCCAAGCAGGATTTAGGGTTTCATCTTGAATATGACCTGAAAGCCGCCTCCATGGGGATCGGCTGGCTTGAAGAGTCACTGAAGAGCGAACAGATCGAAAGTCTGCCGGATTTATTCATCTCTGCAGGTTTTGATATGTTTTTTGACAAGAAGCTGTTCGGCAAGTACAAGTCCAGGGATCTTTTCGAAGATCTGATCCGCTTCGAAAATTACAATGAGGATTTTGAGAATGGATATCTCAGTCTGAGAGATCCGAAGAAGCAGTATTCCATGATCGGTGTAGTACCAGCGGTATTTCTGATCAATGTGAAGGAGCTTGGAGAAAGAAAGATGCCAAGAAGCTGGGAAGATGTGCTTCATGAGGATTTCAGGAACAGCATCAGTCTGCCAGTGAGCGATTTCGATCTGTTCAATGCGATCTTACTGAACATCTATAAAATGTATGGAGAAGAAGGTATTGTGAAGCTGGGCAGAAACATGCAGAGGAGCATGCATCCGTCCGAGATGGTCAAATCACATGCGAAGCTTCTGGAAAGACCTTCTGTGACCATCATGCCGTATTTCTTCACCAAGATGGTGAAAAACGGGGGACCCATGGAAGCGGTCTGGCCAGAGGACGGGGCCATTATGAGTCCGATTTTCCTGCTGACCAAAAAAGAGAAGAAAGAGCAGCTTCAACCCATTGTGGACTTTCTGTCTTCAAAGGGTGTCGGAGAAATACTCGCTCACAATGGAAGATTCCCAAGCACCAATCCCCAGGTGGATAACCGTGTAGCGAAAGAAAACAGGTATATGTGGCTTGGATGGGACTTCATAGAAGAACATGACCTGACTGCACTGATCAGGCGTTGCGAAGAACTGTTCAATCTGGCAATGAAGGGGGATATGTAAGATGAATCTGGTGACTGTATCTGGACCACCTTCCTCCGGCAAGACTTCTGTGATCCTGAAGACCATAGAAGCCATAAAGATGAGAGCGCTCTCTGTTGGCGTCGTCAAGTTCGACTGTCTCTATACGGATGACGATATACTCTATGAGAAGGCCGGTATTCCTGTCATGAAAGGACTTTCCGGTTCACTCTGCCCTGATCACTATTTCGCAAGCAATATTGAAGAGGTGGTGAAATGGGGACGAAAGAGGGAACTGCATCTACTTGTTACAGAGAGTGCAGGGCTCTGTAACAGATGTTCACCTTACATCAAAGGTGTGAAGTCCATTTGCGTCATAGACAATCTAAGTGGTATCAACACACCCAAAAAAATCGGCCCGATGCTGAAGACCGCCGACATCGTCGTCATCACCAAGGGAGACATTGTTTCTCAGGCGGAAAGAGAGGTTTTCGCTTCCAGAGTCAACTCTGTGAATCCCCAGGCGGTGATCATGTCCGTCAACGGACTAACAGGTCAGGGAGCCTACGAACTGAGTACCCTCTTGTATGACGCAGAAGAGAACATCAAATCGGTGAAGGGCATGGAGCTGAAATTCCCGATGCCTTCGGCACTGTGTTCCTATTGTCTGGGTGAAACCAGAATAGGGGAAGAATTTCAGATGGGCAATGTCAGAAAGATGAAGATGGGTGATGTGGATGCATAAGAAGTACGAGAAAATAATCATAGGAGATCTGATTCATAAGTACCCGTTTGTTACAGGTTATTTCGACCAGAATAAAATGGATATACAGAATCATGCAGATCAGACGGTAGAGGAGTTTCTTGAAGGATATACGGAAGAGGAACGCGAAGAGTGGGCCATTGACAAGGAGAAGATCATCTCGGATCTGAATCACTATATCGAGCAGATGATATCTTTCCTGGGACTTGACAAGGATCGGATAGACAGCATAACGATTCTGGCTGGCAGAGACAAAGAGGGAAATCCTGAGACTTTTGAGAAGCTCACCATCAACAGAAGTGAAATTGTATCCATTGTAGGTCCTACGGGTTCCGGGAAGAGCAGGCTTCTTGCAGACATCGAATGGGCTGCGAACAATGATACGCCTACAAAAAGAACTGTGCTCATCAACGGCGAGATTCCTGACAGAAGTCAGAGATACTCCACAAGCAACAAGCTGGTGGCACAGCTTTCACAGAACATGAATTTCGTCATGGATCTCAGTGTAGGGGAGTTCATTGAGCTTCATGCGAAAAGCAGAATGGTGGAGAATATTGATGAGATGACCCATCGTATCATCGATGCGGCAAATGATCTGGCAGGTGAAAAATTCAATCTGGATACACCCATAACAGGACTCAGCGGTGGACAGTCCAGAGCGCTGATGATTGCAGATACTGCCATCTTAAGCACATCTCCCATTGTGCTCATTGATGAAATCGAAAACGCCGGAATCGATCGAAAAAGAGCGCTTAATCTTCTCATCAGTGAGGAGAAAATCGTACTCATGGCAACCCACGACCCCAGTCTTGCATTGATTGCAGACAAGAGAATCATCATCAGAAATGGTGGAATTCATAAAGTCATGGAAACGAGAACGGAAGAAAAGGCGATTCTGTCAGAACTGGAAAAAATGGATCTCATCATCAGTAAGATGAGAACAAGCCTTAGAAATGGTGAAGTACTGAATAATAAAGATTTTAAAAGAGAGGTATGAATTTATGCACGAAGGATGTAGCGGAAGCTTTAAGAATGGAGAGGAAGTAGTGGCAAAGGTCAGACACATGGGGTTCTCAGAGCAGATGATGCCTATGCCGATGGAAATCACCTGTGTTGAATGCGCCAAAGAGTTTGAAATGAGCACGTTTGAAGACCAGTGTCCACATTGTGGCATGGTGTATGGAGTCACTCCATGTCATGCCTTCGATCCGGCAAACATCAAAGCCGCTGGCGTAGGATACTAAATCAGTCTATAAGGAAAGTCCGCAGTAATATCTGCGGACTTTCCTCATTTCCGGATCCGGTTCTGTAAAATGAAATTTCTTAAGATTCTCAGGAATTTAAGAAATTGACAGCGACTATCTGATACACTATAGATAATATAGTAATCATTTCATATCAGGAGGAGCTATGGCAAAGAATGGAAGTCATAAACTTAAAATACTGTATCTGATGAAAATGTTTCTGGAGCAGACGGATGAAGAACATAGCATAGGCATTGCGGATATCATCAGAGAACTGGAAAATTACGGTATTTCCGCTGAACGCAAATCCATATATGCGGATATTGATACGCTTAAAGTGTTCGGGCTGGATATCAGCAAGAAGAAATCGAAATCCACTGAGTACTATCTTGCGAGCAGAGAATTTGAACTACCCGAATTGAAGCTGCTGGTGGATGCTGTGCAGTGCTCGAAATTTGTGACCCATAAGAAAAGCAATGAACTGATCAAGAAAATCGAGAGTCTTACAAGCAAAAAGCAGGCAATGATGCTCCAGAGGCAGGTCTATGTTGCGAATCGCGCCAAATCCATCAATGAAAATATTTACTACAATGTAGATAAACTGCATCAGGCCATTGCAGAAAACAGAAAAGTCTCGTTTCAGTACTTCGACTATAATCTGGATAAGGAAAAAGTGTTCAGAAGAGATGGAGAGCGGTATATCATCAGCCCTTATTCTCTTTCATGGGACGATGAAAACTACTATGTTATCGCATACTATAAAAAGCATGATAATTTTGTGCACTACAGGGTGGATCGGATGAGCAGCATAGAAGTTCTAGATGAAATCAGAGATCCACTGAACGAAGAAACGATTTTCAATGTGGCAGAGTATGCGAAACAGACTTTCAATATGTTCAACGGTGTGGATGAAGTGGTCTGGCTGGAATTCGATAACGATCTGGTGAATCAGGTTCTGGACCGATTCGGAGCGGATATCAGCATCCAGAAGGAATCCGAAGAAACATTCTCCATAAGAACCAGAGTAAAGGTCAGCAGTACATTCTTTTCCTGGGTTGCACAATATGGAAAGAAAGCTAGAATCATGCAACCGGAACATGTCCGCGATTCGTTCAAGGATTTTCTAACGGAGATACTCAGACAATACTAGAATAATAGCAGAAGGTATCCCTCGGGATACCTTCTGCTATTATTCTATAGAATCTATTCTGCTGTCATACCGGATCTGACCATTTACCATGGTCATGTCCACCTGAATGTCTTTTATTCGATCTTTGTCCACATCAAAATATGGCTCTTTCAGAACGACCAGATCTGCGTAGTAGCCTGGAAGAAGTCTGCCTTTTCTGTTTTCTTCGTGACTCATGTATGCACTGTTCACGGTGATATTATCCAGTGCGGTGAACCTGTCCACTGCTTCCTTCATGTTATACCCTTTCTCAGGGAAAAGAGTAAGATCCTGTCTGTTCACTGCGCAGTGCAGGTTTTCCATCACATGGAAGTTTTCTATGGGTGCATCGCTGCTGTAGGCAACCTTTATGCCAAGCTTTTCCATGGTAGCGAAGGCATAGGAGGTGGCAGCCAGGGTTTTTCCCACACGATCTTCTACAATATGGAGATCATAATGCAGAAAGATGGGCTGTGCATAGACCATGAGATTCAGCTTTCTGATTCTATCAAGAAGATCCGGGTCCGTGATCTGAACATGGATCAGACCATGCCTGTTTCTGTTGTCTTGGATCACTTTTTCATATGCATCCAGAACACGCTCCAGTGCGCCATCTCCAATGACATGAATGGCTGTCTGAATTCCGTTGTCTTCCGCTTTTCGGATCATGGACTCCAGCAGGTCCTGAGACATGGTGGGGATTCCACGGGTAGAAGGATCATCTGCATAAGGTTTTCGAAGATAGGCGGTGCGGGCTCCAAGGGAGCCATCCGCGAACATCTTCAGCAGTCCATATCTCAGAAAGGGGCTTTCACTGCGGTCAAAGCCGCTTTTCAGTCTCTTCTCCAAGGCAGGAAGGTCTTTCGCGTAAACCTGATGATAGACCCGGATGCTTGGGTTCTCTTCAGCAAACCTTCTGTACGCTTCTTCCACCACTTCCGATTCCGGATTTTCCAGCCAGATGTCATTGACCTGAACAGAGGTAAGTCCATAGGAGAGTGCTTTCTCTGCGGCTGCCCTTATGTGGTGCAGAGCACTGTCTACGGATTCCTCTTCATAAAGCACATCCAGAAGTCTGATGGCATTTTCCCTGAATATTCCATTGGGCGCTCCGTCCGTATCTACATCGATCTGACCGCCTTCGATATGAGGAAGGGGCATAGACAAGTCCAGCTTCTTGAGGGCGGCGGAATTCACCACGGCAAGATGAGAGCAGGTTCTGGTGAATACAATGGGAATGGTCTCTGATATCCGATCAAGATCACTTCTTAAAGGAAGCCTTTTCTCTTCGAAATAATCCTGATTGAATCCTCTTCCTGAGAGTGTCTTCAGAGTTTCTCCGTGATTCTCAAGGAAGCTGATGCTTCGTCGGATCATTTCTTCGATGGAGGTAGAACCATATAAGTTCACAGTGGACAGTGCAAGTCCGGCCTGATAGAAATGAAGATGAGCATCGTTGAAACCGGGAACGACGGTTTTGCCTTCCAGATCCATGATTTCTGAAGGAGACAGGGCGGGTTCATGAAGAAGCGCATTTCTTCCAGCAGAAAGAATATATCCGTTCTCTATATAGAGAGCGTCTGTAAAGACATTGCGCTCCTGATAGATTTTTCCTTTTTTTAGTAGCAGTTTCATATTTCCTCCGTCAAACTCCTGCATCCATTTTATTTCATCCTGAGGAGTTTTGATTATAACAGCCTTATTTTATCATGAAATCAGATCTGTTTCAGAAAAATGTTTCGATTATGAGTATTAGGAATCTGTCACTGAATCTGTACATACACAGGTCATTTTTGTAATTGTAAAGGGTATAGCTTTTCTACATCTATGGTATACTGGGATTATCGTTGAATTATTAGAAAAAGCGAATTATTAGCTGCCAGCTGGAGGATACACATGAAGAAGATAAATTATCCACTTCTTATAGGAGGGATTATTCTATTACTGCTCCTACTACTTTCCTATTTTCCTGAAATATTCACTTCCAGAGATCCCATCCATGAAGAACCACCCAGATATATTGAGTACCGTCAGGATGGGGAAATCGTAGAAGAACTTTCTCTGAATCCCATGAGACCCAATAACATCAATATCATGGGAACAGATGATGCAGGAAGAGACATTTATGCCCGCCTTGTTTACGGGTCAAGAAACACATTACGGCTGGGTTTTCTGATTGCACTCTTTCGAATGATTGTCGCATTGCCTCTGGGCATACTGGCAGGCATGGGAAACAGGTTCATCAGTGCAGTGATTAAATTCTTCAGCACTTTCTTCAGTGCAGTACCGATGCTGATCTTCAGTTTTGTTCTTCTGAACTTCAATTATTTCTACAGAATGCAGATTGAGAAATCCATCATCGCATTCGCTGTGGTATTGACCATTGTAGGCTGGTCAAAGCTTGCCGGAATGCTGGAAGATGCCACAAAGAAAATCATGGAAGAGGATTTCATAGAAGGAGAAATCGCCATCGGTAAGACGAAACTGCAGATTGTGCTGCAGAATGTGGTGCCTCACGTGATTCCTACCGGAGTCAGTCTTTTCTTCAAGGAGATCGCCATGGCGCTGTTTCTGGTGGCTCAGCTGGCTGTTCTCTACGTTTTTGTGGGTTCCACAAGAGAAGTGGGCGCCATGGCTTTCAGAGCGAACTACCGCATGGGACTTGAACCTGAATGGGGAGGGATGCTCTCCCGAATCACAACGGAGGTCATGAGATTCGAGGAAGTATGGTGGGTGTCTTTTTTCCCGGTACTGTTTTTCGCTGTGGCGATCATGGGCATCAATTTATTGGGGGAAGGTCTCAGAATGGAATTTCAGAAAAGAGATTCCAGAGTCATCAGCATCATCAGAAAAACCTTTGCCATGCTGTCACCGAAACTGTTTTATCTGCAGCTGAGGGAATTTCCGAAATACTATCGACCGATTCTCCTGAAAACCGGCACAGTAGCGCTGATTCTTGTTTATTTATTCGTGCCCAGGTACGCAAGTGATGTGCCTTTTCAGACGGAAAATGCGCTGGAAAATATAGAAGTTCTTTCCGATTCAGTCTTCGAAGGCAGAGTCAGCGGGTCAAGAGGAGGGTATGAAGCGGGGAATTACATCATCGATACCATGGAGGATAATGGATACGATGTAAGCACCATGGACATCAGCTATTATTACGAAGAAGAGCAATCGCTGGAGAACCTGAAAATCATGGCGCCAATGGTGGTGAAAGAGGGACAGGTGAAGATCACGGATCTTTCCGGTGATGAAAAGATCTTCAGGCTTCATGAGGATTTCACCATCTTCACGTTGAGCAGGCAGGAGCTCATTCTGGCAGAAGGACAGGATTTCCATTATAAAGGAACGGCTTCCGATAAGGGACATCTTGCGGATATATCTATGGAGACGGAAGTGTTTCCTATAGAAGAGCGGTATATCAGGGAACTTCTCAATTCCATCGGCTCCCCTTTCAGTGAGAACAATATGCGGGGCATTAATGTTTTCGGTACAGACGAAGTGGAGCGGGAGTTCAGACTTCAGTTCATGCTCCTTGATGAGTATGAATCGAGGACCAACGCTTATCTGCATAAATCACATACGATCTTTCCGTTTCAGGAGCTCAGAGAGATTCTTGAAGCGGGATACGCGGACATCGAGGTATCCTTCAGCTACCCCGAGCTTCCTGATTATGAGGGAAGAGTCATTGAAGCATTCCTTCCTGGGAAAGATCTGTCAGCAGACAATCCAGGCGAAACCATAGTCATAGGAGCAGGGTACGACGGCATATACGATCCAGATGGAAGATCATCTGTGATTGCAGCAACGCCAGCTGCCACGGCGCTGGAAATCGCCAGAGAAGTAGCTGCCATGGAAGAACCTCTTGAACGATCGGTTTCCTTCGTTTTCTGGGACAACCAGATGGAAATCAAGAAGATCACCATGGAAGAAGGCTCGGAGTATTATCACAGGGAAGCCATGAAGACCATAGATATGGTTGTCACCGGAGGTTACTATTACTACGAAGTCGGATATGCAGGGGTAGGAAAAGACAAGGACCTTTCTTTGGTCACATTTCCTGCTCAGGGCGGGAGAAAACCATCGTATCTTATCGGGACTCAGATGGAGAAACTTCTGAAGGATATGAAGATGCCCTATAGAAGATTTCAGAGCATCTATGCCAATACCACAAGCAGTTCCAGCCTGGGGGTCTTCGACATGGTCACAAGATCTACGCTGGATATGAGGCTGAATGCGTTCTTCACGGTAGGCATCGGTCAGGCTCATGTTCAGGAAATGGGAACGGAAGAGGATACCTTGTCGAAGATAAACAGACACAGGCTGGAAAGTATCGGACAAGTGATGCTGGATAATCTCACCATGAATCCCTATCTGATGGAAGATGCACCGAAGAAGGAGTAGCAGGTTATGATCGAGGTAAAAAGTTTAAAGAAACATTTCATAGCAAAAAACAGTATGTTAGGTGAGGAGAAGGAACTGGTTCATGCGGTCAATGGAATCGATTTTCAGATCCGTCAGGGTAAAACTCTGGGACTGGTCGGTGAGTCTGGCAGTGGGAAATCCACCACAGGCAGACTGGTTCTAAGACTTCTTGAACCTTCCTCGGGATCCATCTATCTGGATGGGAAGGACATCAGTACGATTTCAAATAGAGATTTCAGGAAGCTCAGAAAAGAACTTCAGATGGTTTTTCAGAATCCGTATTCCGCACTGGATTACAAAATGACCATCGAAGATATTCTGGTTCAGCCTCTGCAGATTCATAAAATTGTGCAGCCTCTGGATTACAAGAAAGAGGTCTACAGACTTCTGGACCTTGTGGGCCTTGATAAGGCGTCGGCCAAGAAATTTCCTCATGAATTCAGTGGTGGTCAAAGACAGAGGATCGGCATTGCAAGAGCCCTATCCACTAAGCCCCGCTTCATTGTCTGTGATGAACCGGTATCGGCACTGGATGTGTCTGTACAATCGCAGATTCTGAATCTGACCATGGATCTGCAGAAGGAATTCGGTTTATCGTACCTTTTCATTGCCCATGATCTGCATGTAATAAGACACGTAAGTGATGATGTGGCGGTGATGTATCTTGGGAAGATCGTGGAAAACGGAACAGCGGAGCGGATCTTCAGAAGCCCTATGCATCCATACACGAAAGCACTGCTTGCAGCTGTTCCCGGACAGAAGGGAAGTGAAACCATGAAGAGAAGAAGACTCCACGGCGAGATTCCAAGTTCCATAAAAATGCCGGAGGGATGCGCTTTTCACACCAGATGTCCTTATGCGATGAAAATATGCAGTGAGGAGATACCGATTCTGAAAAATCATGAAGGACGAGAGGTGGCATGTCATCTTTACTGAAGATGACATGCCGGTTTGGAGGTAGAAATGAATCTGAGATACAGGAAATTACTAAAAATCATTCTGGTAAATCTTCTGCTTCTTGCAGCGGTTATTTTTGGCGTACTGATGATTACAGGCGTTCCCATGGATTTTGATATCATCTATGAAAAGGGTCGATACCAGCCTAATATGTCATGGGACATGATTGCCGAGGGAATCAGAGAGAATTTCCGATACATATTTTCCGGAGAAGTGAAGGATCTGGTCATTCTGGATGATACAGTAGGGGAACTGTTTGCGGTATCCGCAAAACGCAGTGGCATCGTTCTTTCTGCAGGCATACTGCTTGCAGTGCTCATCGGCATACCCAAGGGAATACTGGACAGCAGAAAAAGAGACCGTATCGGTACATTCAAGATGCTTCAGTCTCTAGTGCCTTTGTCCGTACCGGACATACTGACCATAGGACTGGTGCAGGTGCTTGCGCTGTATCTGTTCAAAAACAATATGACGTTTCTGGGCATCGGACCTATAGAATTCAAAGGAGACCAGTACTGGTACAATGCCATCTATCCCATAATCTCCATTTCAGTACTTCCTGCAGCCTACGTTGCAAGAACAACAGCTACAGCCATAGAAGAAGGATTCTCAAAACCTTACATTCTGGCCGCGAGAGGAAAGGGCTGTTCCAGATTCAGAATCATCAAGAATCATCTGATGAAAAGTGTCCTATATGAAGTGCTTTCCGTTTTTCCAACGATTTTAGCGCTGATGTTTTCCAGTCTGATCATAGTGGAAAGACTGTTTTACTACAGAGGCATCGGATATCATATGATTGATTTCTATACATCCACGAGGATTGATGCATTTGCAGGCAGCATGGCTTTCAGTTACTTCATGACAATCATGGCGGTGGCGTATTTTCTGATTCTGCTGCTGTTCAATGTACTGAAGGATGTGGTGATTCCACAGGTCAAATCATGAGGATAAAAACGCCAAACAGAGGATCACAGGAGGGAATACTATGTCATTACTGAGTGTCAACAACATAAAAACATACTTTTATCTGGACGGAGTAGAGCTTCCTGCAGTAGATGATGTGAGTTTTACGTTAGAGGAAAACAGAACATTGGCAGTCATAGGTGAATCAGGAAGCGGGAAAAGCGTACTGGTTCTAAGCATCATGAAACTTGTGGATTATCCGGGGAAGATTGTGCAGGGAGAAGCGATGTATGAAGGGGATAGTCAGGGGAATCTTCTCACAATGAAAGAAAAGCAGATGCAGAAGATCAGAGGAAACGAGATCGCCATGATTTATCAGGATCCTATGTCTACTCTTAACCCACTGATTCCTGTGGGCAAGCAGATTGAAGAAGTCCTCTACATCCACAGGAAAGGAAAGAAGCAGGAGATAAAGCGTAGAGCGATGGAACTGATGACAGAAGTCGGAATTCCTGATGCTGAAAAAAGATACCATGATTTCCCGAAACAGTTCAGCGGTGGAATGCGGCAGAGAATCATGATCGCCATGGCCATCGCTTGCAAACCCAGGATTCTTATTGCGGATGAGCCAACCACTGCCTTGGATGTGACAATTCAGGCTGAAATTCTGGATCTTCTGAAGAAACTGCAGGATGAAAACCAGATGTCCATCATTTTGAATACCCACGATCTGGGTGTGGTGGAAGACATGGCTCATGATGTATGTGTGATGTACTGCGGTAAAATCATGGAAAAAGCACCAAAGGAAGAGCTGTTCAGTCATCCGATGAATCCGTATACCATAGGACTCATAGACTGTATGCCTGGAAGAGGTGAAACCAAAGAAAGGCTTAATGTCATAGAAGGATATGTGCCTCATCCTTCGGATTTCCCAATAGGATGCCGTTTTTCCAATCGATGTCCTTATGCTGTAAATAGGTGTCACGAAGAAGTTCCCGAACTTGTGGAGAACACACCGGGGCACTACGTGCGATGTTTTCTGGTGGAAGAAGGCATTCCGCTCATACGATAACGACAGGCTGGGCAGAGAAACTGCCCTTTCTATATTCCATTTGTGTGAAGGAGGGTAAACATTCAAAGTAAATGCAACTAGCCCAGAAGGATCATCCCATTCGCAGTGTAACTGCAATTAAGGTGATTCTCCTGGGC
>NZ_JBINJW010000031.1:0-30957 GCF_043951855.1 Proteiniclasticum sp. C24MP | reverse complement strand
AGTTTTAATCATACTATAGTAGTTATAGGAATTTTCACATTTCATGTAAGTAAACTCATAGTTTGGTATAGAGTTTCTATGATATAATTATTTCATGAAGTCGTTTATCTATAAACGATCACGCAATAGATTGTGAAATAAGGGGGGATTAAGTTGAAGAAAACTATATCGAAAAGGCTGTCTGCAGCAATCAGTGCAACAATTCTGGTCGGAACCATGAGCACGACATCTCTTGCTGTGTTCGCAAATCCGCTGCCTGATGTGGGCAGTACCTATTCTGTTTCCGAAAAGATTCCGGGATATATGGACAGCGCCAATGCAGCCCGACAAATCAATTCCGTTACCACCTATCAGCCAGGCAATTATTATGTTTATAAGATTCATAACGGAATGATCAATATATCAAGAGCCGTCAATGCACCCGGCGTCTGGATCAATCCGGCGCAGAATCCCGGAGGAGAAGCTCCTGCAGCGCCTGCTCCAGTGAATCCCACGCCGGCACCGGCAGTAACGACCATGAAGACTACAGCGAATCTCTACATGAGAACAGGTCCCGGCACCAGTAACCAGTCCATACTTGTTATGCCCAAGGGTGCGTCTGTAACACTGGTTGAGGATGGCGGAGCATGGAAGAAAATCACTTATAACGGGAAGACCGGATGGGCTTCAGGTAAATATCTCACGCAGATCAGCGTAAGCGGACCAGTGGATCCTCCATCTGAAGCGCCTCCATCGACACCAGATCCTGCAGGAAGTGGTGCGATCTATGAGACTACAGGAAATCTCTATATGAGAACCGGTCCGGCAACGAGCTATAGTGCCATCATGGTCATGCCTAGGGGCGCTTCTGTGACACTGGTTCAGGATGGAGAGTGGAAAAAAGTGACTTACAATGGAAAAACCGGATGGGCATCGGGGAAATACCTGAAGCTTATTAAGGCTGCTCCTGCAGCAGAGCCAGCGACGCCTCCAGCAGTAGTGACTCCGGAGCCACCAGCTGAAACCGTGGAACCTCCAGCGGAAACTGTGCCAGCACCTGCTGTGATACAGAAGAAAACCACTCATGCTCTACATATGAGAGCCGGTGCCGGCACAAGCTATACATCCATTCTTGTTCTTCCCCAAGGCGCAGTGGTGGAAGTCATAGGGACAGAAGGAAAATGGAATAACATCATCTATAACGGAAAAACCGGATGGTCATCCGGAGATTATCTGACTGAAGTCAAGGGTGTCTATAAGACCATAAATGTCCCTTACCACAGCCAGCTGAGCCCCGTCTATGCTCCAGTAGGATGCGAAGCCACAGCGCTTCTCATGGCCCTTCAGTATAAAGGCATAGCCAGGGATGTGTCCTACAGACAGTTTCTGGATGCGATGCCAAAGCATTCTTCTAATCCCGCCAAAGGATTCGTGGGATCACCCTACAAACAGGATCTGAGTTTAAGGACTACGATTTATCCTCAGGCTCTCACAGATTACAGCAATACCTATGGAGCCGGAAGAACCGTGAACTTCAGTGGAAGCACGGTAGAGGATATCAAAAAAGAGATTCTGGCGGATAATCCCGTGGTGGTATATCTCACTGTAAGAAGAGAAGCACCTGTTTATGTGAATTACAATGTGGAAGGGGAGATTCAGTCTCTTCTTCGAAATAATCATGCGGTTCTGGTAACCGGATATGATTCCGAAGCCAACAAGCTGAGAGTGACTGACCCATGGTCATGGGATGGCAGAAGAGAATACTGGGTGGATATTCCAGGCTTTGCCTATTCCTACAACTTAAGAAACCATGCCATTGTGGTCAGATAACATCTAAAGAAAATAGTTGCATGAAAAAGGACTGTCAGAAATGACAGCCCTTTTTCATGGACGGGTTTCTTCTTTTCACATTTTGAAGAGCGTCCACTGATCCGTATCTTTTTCATATTTCAGTTCAAAGAGCACTTCCTTGTCGTTCACCACGCCTCTGCAAAGGAAAACCTGCATCAGATTTCCTGCGAGCTTTTCCTTCTTGCGTGCCTGAATACTCTTGATGGAAATGGTTCTATATTTCCCATCCTCATCGATGAGCCTGAATCGGATAGGGTGGATCAGACCCTTGAAATCAAACCAGGCTATCATTTCTATAGGTTTAGCCATTACTTTCATGCTGTTTCCCCCCTCATAAGTGACTGTTCATGAAAATGTAGTCTTTTTCCACTACGCCTCCCGAAAACGCCTTGACCGGAGAATTGATGAAAGTGGCACGTATGATGGAATCATCCCCGAAATTCTTCCTCACCATGTCAATCACCTGATCCATGCGATTCATTTTTTCAGCTCTGCTGTCTTTAAAAAAAGAAAGCTGCTGGATATCCTTCTCTTTCAGCTGGGAAAAGGAGATTCCAAGATGTCTGACCGGTTCTTCATTCCAGATTTCATCGAAGAGTTCACAAGCTGCAGCCATGAGCAGGCTTGTGGAATCCGAAGCGAAGGGCAGCGTCTTCTGCATGGAAAAAGACGTGAAGTCACTGCTGCGAATATGAATGGATACCGTCTTCACAAGCTTTCTGGATGCTCTCAGCCTGGGAACGAGAGTTTCCCCTATGGAAAGAAGCACATTATGGCAGGAGATCCGATCCGTGAAATCAAAGGGGAGTGTTGTTGAATTCCCCATACCTTTCATTTCTACAGTCCCTTCATTTTTCACGGTGGAAGAGTCTATTCCTCTGGCGTAGCAGGAAATCATATAGCCGTACTTCTTGAATTTCGCATGAAGAAACTGAGGATCCGTTTTCGCAAGATCTCCGATGGTATGGATATTCATTTTCTTCAGTTTTTCCGTGGTACGGGAACCGACCATGAACATCTCCTGGACAGGCAGGGGCCACATTTTCTTCTGAACTTCTTCCTGGTATAGGGTATGGACCTGATCCGGTTTTTTAAAGTCGGAAGCCATCTTGGCTAAAAGCTTCCCTGTGGAAATGCCTATATTTACAGTGAACCCCAGTTCCCCGCGGATCCTGTTTTTCAGGGCTACAGCGGTCTCTACCGCGTTTTCCTTTGTGAGGTGTCTCATATCCATGAAACATTCATCAATGGAATAGCGCTCTATGAGAGGGGAATATTCGCGCAGAATTTCCACCATGGCATCACTGGCCTTTAAATAGATGCTGTATCTGGGGGGGACGATTTTCAGTTCAGGACACTTCATCAGCGCGGAAAAAAGTGTCTCTCCGGTTTTTATACCATATTTCTTGCTTGGAATGGATTTTGCAAGGACAATGCCATGCCTGCTTTCAGGATCGCCTCCCACGATGGAAGGAACCGTTCGAAGATCCAGGGTTTTTCCATGCTGAAGATCCCAGGTGGCGTTCCAGGAAAGATAAGCGGAGTTCACATCCACATGAAAAATAATATTTTCCATTTCTAATTCACCTATACTTCTTTAACAAAATTAGAACATACATTCTTTATGATGTTATTATAACAGAACAATTGTTCTAAGTGAATACCTTGGAGAAAGATCCGGTGGTCTAAAATTCAGAAGAAATGGAGAGAGACATTGCGCTTCAATGGTTATTCACCAGAAAAATCAAAAGAAAAAGCAGGTCCGGCGGACCTGCCTGCAGAGTGGTCTTATCAGTATCCTTTACTGTAGTGATCATTAGGATAGACTTCATTCAGAAAGGCTGTGATTTGTTCATCATATTCATCGGGAGACGTTGCCATGGAAGTTCCATGCTCAGCACCTTCCACAATATACATGAATTTCTTGTCCATCTTGAATGAGTACATGGCTTTCGTCATCATGGTAGGCACATAATCATCCTTTGAACCGTGAATAAAAAGAATCGGCTGATTGATCGTAGGAAGCTCTTTAAGAGGGGAAACATCTTCTATGGAAAACCCTGATCTTATTTTGATGAAGAGATTCACAAGATTGATCAGCTTTTTGCTGTGCAGTCTGGTGTCCTGTCGCAGCTTCAAAAGCAGAAGTTCCGGCAGATCCGAGAAGGCACAATCAATAATACCGAAACGGATGCGCTTATCCATTGCCATATTGAGCATGGAAATGGTTCCACCCATGGACTCTCCATGCAGCCCTACACTGATGTCTTTTCCGAAGCTCCTGAAAAGATGATCTGTTACAGTCTTCAGATCCCATTTTTCAAAATAGCCGTAGGTTGTATTGTCACCACCGGTTTCTCCATGATTTCGAAGATCGAATACCACAACATTGAAGCCTTTCTTATAGAAAAAGGGCAGATATTTGAGTGCTCCGTATAGATTCATGGTGATGCCATGGACGATGATGATATACCTGTCGGAATCGTTGGGGTATAGTCGACCATTGATCATATACCCGTAAGGGGATTTCAGGTTCAGAGGTTCATAGGATAAGGATTCGATGTATTCTTCAGGATAATAACCTTGTTTCCTGATCTTTTCCCTGGCCATGTCATAGGTTTTGGTTTTAGGGTATAAGATGCGGTTTACGTAACGAGTAATCACTACAAGAAAATACACTGCAGCTAAAATGACAATACCCAGGAGGATGTATGGAATATACTTCATTAAGAACACCTCCAATGTTTACTTATATGACCATTATAATGGATAAAAAAGAAAATGATAATCTTTCGGGTCGGATTAATTGATAAAAGTCTATTAACAATCATGCAAAGTGACAGGACATACAGTCATAAGGCTCTGGATAAGTAGCAGAAAAAATGATATAAATACACATAAAAGTGCATATAAAGCTCTATATTTTGCTATTAAATCGATAAACCGTGACCGTGGTGTAAAAAGTGTATTAACATTTCAGACGAATACTGAATATTTAAAGTATTGAATGTATAATGGTCTAAAGACTGAATTTACAATAAACAGGAGGGAAAATCCTATGAAGTTTGAAATGGATAAAATGGTAAAAAAGAGCGAAGAACTAGTGAAGAAGGGTGAAGGAATGGCTAAAGATATGATTCCGAAAGTAAAAGATGCGACATCAGATCTTAAGGAATCCTTGGCAAATATGATGGACAAAGGAACCCAGAGCGCACAGCAGCTGTTTGAGAAAAAAGACAGCGTAAAAGAAGACGCAGTACGCTTTGCCAGAAGCAGCAGAAAAGATGCCAGCGATGCATTGGAGGGCAAAAGCGGTAAGAAAAACACAGGTAAAATCGTAGCTGGCGTAGCGGTGGCTGCAGCGGCTGCAGCAGCCTATGCAATGTACAAAAAGAATAAGATCAAGAACGAGAATCTGAAACAGGAGTATTCCGAGAAACTGACCAGATGGGCGGAGCTTGATTTAGATGAAATCGAATCTGAAACAGACGGGTTCGTGGAGCCTATGAAGGTGACCCCTAAAAAAGTCTACAAAGCCGGAAGCAATGCGCTGATTGATGATATTGTAGTGAACATCTCCAATCCGAAGAGTGACTTCACTTTTAATCCGGACGATGACGGTGAACCTGTAGCAGATCTTGATCTCAAGAAAGCGGTTCTGGACAAGACGGAAGCTGTAAGAGAAAAGATTCGCACCAAGATCGAGGAAGGCAAACTTCAGACAAAGCTAGGCAGCATGGAAGCGAAAGACAAATATGTTGAAATCAAGGATCTGGCTGAAGATAAATTCGAAACTGCAAAGGCAAAGGTTGATCATGAAATCGCTCCGAATGTGAAGCAGAAAGCAGAAGATTTAAAGAGTGAAGCAGAGGAAAAACTGGAAGGATTCAAGAAGCAGAGTAGTGTAGACGAAGCCATGGAAGAGGTTCAGAAAGAAATAAAAGATAAATCCAATGAAGCGAAGAAGAAATTCGAAGACCTCAAGAGCAAAGTTGCATCAGCTGCTGATGAAATCGAAGAGAAAACCGATGGATACATGAAAAATGATATGGCTTTCGATGATGAAGATGCATTTGAACCAGAGAACGATAATTTTGTGGATGAACCGTTTGGTGCACAGGAACTGATCGACGATGTGGAAGAGAATGCGGAAGGCCTGAAAGATAAGGTGAAACATCTGGCGGAAAACGCGAAAGCGAAAATCATGCCTGAGAAATCGGAAACGGGTGAGGATCAGGAGCTGATTGAATATAAGGTTACAGTCCATAACAGAGGAACTGAAGATTATTCATTTAATCCGATGCAGCTTCAGCTATACGATTTAACCAAACGCTCCGTTCATATCATGGCGAAACATGAAGATGGGACAACCCTTGGAAGGGTAACGGTAAAACCTGGCGAAACCTATACGGGCAAGCTGTTTCTGAAGATCAGCAAGGAGAAGAAACATGGAATCCTGTTCTTTAAGGACTTAAGCCTTGATTACTCCGTACTGTTTCTGACGGAAGATGAAAATCCGGTGGAAAAAGATCCGACCATGGTGCTGGATGAGGATTATCTGTACAGCGACAAGGAAGTTCTCGAAGAACATGTGGATTACAAGAGACTATAGATTTTCACTATAAAACAAAGGAGATGGGAAACCATCTCCTTTCATTATTTCTACTTCTTCAGTTTCTTATAAGCGGCTACCACAGGCACTGCAATCAGCGCGGATATGATCGCCTCAGGCACACCATTCGTACCTACAACGGTCAGAATAAAGGTGGTTGCTGCAGTTTCTGAAATGCCCAATGCCTCGGCATATCTTGAAAGATAGAATACATAGGCAAGTCCCAGAACACCAATGGTATTTGTCAGTGTTCCCGCAACAGCGGAAACGGCTACACCGTATTTTCGGTTCTTCAGTGCTCGGTACACATAACCCGAAACTACACCGATGAGAATGCGAACACCTATGGAGATGATCGGATTCCAGAAGATGAAGTTCGTAGGGGTGGGTGTCATGAAAGCACGAACCATACTGGACAGTCCGAAGATTCCACCGATGAATGCACCGATCATGGGGCCTTCAATGATGGCTCCGATGATTACAGGTACGTGCATGATGGTCGGATTGATGGGCAGTATGGGAATGAACCCCAATGGTGTAAGTGATAAAAAGATCGAGATACCGGACAATAGACCTACAATGGCCAGCTGCCTGGCTTTGAACATGGTCCTTCGTTTTTCTTTTTGCATAAGTTCTCCTCCGTTCTTATTCCTATATGGGATATAATTCGGAACCTTCTAAGGGTTTGAATTAAGTTCAGTTTCCTTGGGAATACTGACTAAGCCTATTTTAGCACTATTCCATTAAAAGTAAATAGAGAATGCATGAATACCATGTGAAAAGGTGAAAAATGAAGGTTGTTTGAACAATCTGAAATCACGGATATTCTGCTCTCTGCTATGTTAAAATAGATACTAAGAGATATTGAAAAGTTAGCATACAAATAATAAAGGGGGGACTCTAACAAATGAAAGTAGTAATTATCGGAGCGGTTGCAGCTGGACTAAGTGCTGCATACAGCATAAAGAAAAATGTGTCAGGTGCGGAAATCACTGTACTTGAAAAAGGAGAAGACATCTCCTATGGAGCCTGCGGATTCCCATATTACATAGAAGGCCTCATAGAAGAAGAAAGGAAGCTTATTGCCAGAGGCAGGGAACGTGTCCTGAGTGACGGTATCGATCTGAGATTATCCAGTGAAGCAGTAGATGTGGATTTTCAGAATAAGTTGGTGAAAGTGAAAAATCTGGTCAACAGCAACGAATACGAGCTGAAATATGACAGACTTGTCATTGCGACAGGAGCCAGAAGCAACCGATTGGATATCTTCAAAGGAATGAAAGGTGTATTCCCGCTGAATACACTGAAGGACGCCAATGCCATCAAAGACTATCTGGCGAAGAGTTCTCCTGAAAGAGCGATCATTCTCGGTGGAGGCAACAAAGGGCTCGAACTGCTGGAAACAATGACGCTCAGAGCGGTGGACACGCAGGTCATCGAGTATATGCCAAGTGTCATGAATATCTACGATCCGGAGTTTTCAGAGCTCATCATCAAGGAGCTGCGTGGGGAAGGTCACAAAATCAATACTGGAGAAAAGGTCCTGGATGCAGAAGCGGATGAGAAAGGGTTCATTGCAAAAGTGATTACAGACAAGGGAGAGTATCCCGTTGATATGGTCATTGAAACCATCGGACTGAAGCCGAATACGGATTTTCTTTCCGGAAAAGCCCTGAAAATGGAACGTGGAGCGATTGTGACGGACCTCTATGGAAGAACCAGTATTGAGGATGTTTATGCCGGTGGTGACTGCACACTGATCTACAATCATATTGAAGAGAAGAACAATTATCTGCCGTTGGGCACGAATGCGAATAAAACAGGAAAGCTCATAGGGTATGCCATGGCAGGGAAAGAGCCTCCATTTAGGGGAGTTCAGGGAAGTTCCATGATGAAGACTTTTGAGTTCGAGATGGCCATGACGGGTGTAAATGATCAGAGAGCAGAATTTCTGGGACTGGATTATGACAGTGTCATGGTCAGAACCCGAAACAAGTCGGGTTATTATCCCGGCGGCACCGAGCTGTACATAAAACTGACCTATCTAAAGAAAGATGGGAAGATCGCCGGTGCGCAGATTTTCGGAAGAGAAGGAAGTGCACTGCGCATTCAAGGGCTGGTCACAGCCGTTTATGCAGGTCTCACCATATATGACCTGGCCTATATGGACTTCGGGTATATACCACCTCTGAACAGTGTATGGGACTCCATCAATGTAGCAGCAAGAAAAGCGGTATCCAAGTTTGAACGAGAGAAGGAATAGATACACATGACAGAAATCAGAAACAGTAAAGACCACGAATTGACGAAATCCGAAGCAGAGGAGCTGCTTCATGAGATGAAGGCATTCTTTCATACAAGAAAGACCATGAACATCCATTTCAGAAAACAGCTGCTGAGAAAACTGAAGTCCACCATCAGAAAATATGAAGCGGAAGTGCAGACAGCTCTGTACAAGGATCTGGGGAAATCTCATGCGGAATCCTATATTACTGAAATCGGACTTCTTTATCAGAGTATTGATTACTTCATAAAGAATCTTGAGCGTTTCGCCAGAAGAAAAATGGTGAAACGACATACCGCCAGCATTCTATCCCAGGGATACCTGTATAAAGAACCCTATGGTACAGTGCTTATCATCTCCGCATTCAATTATCCTTTTCAGCTTCTCATGGAGCCGCTCATCGGAGCCATTGCAGCAGGAAACAATGCTGTGATCAAACCTTCCGAACAGGCTGTTTATACGGAAGCGGTCATTGAAAAGATCATAGATGAAGCCTTTCCGTCCACGATGGTTCAAGTTGTCAAAGGTGGAAAGGAGACGGTGACGAATCTTACCACATCAGATTTTGATTATATCTTCTTCACGGGTAGTGTATCAACGGGTAGAATCATCATGGGAAATGCTTCCAGAAATCTTACCCCGGTAACCCTGGAACTGGGCGGGAAAAGTCCTGCCATCGTCATGAAAAGGGCGAATATAAAGAATGCGGCGAGAAAGATCGTCTATGGAAAGTTTCTCAATGCCGGACAGACCTGCATCGCACCGGATTACGTATTGGCCCATGAAGATGTCATGGAAGAACTTGTGCAGGAGATCAGGCATTATCTCGGGAAATTCTACAAGGGAAATCCGAAGATGTCCAAAGACTATTCCAGAATCATCAGCAAAAAAGCGCTTAAACGGCTTTCTGATATTCTGGAAGAGGATAAAGCATATATCATTCATGGCGGTGATGTGGACACGAAAGAGAATTATATGTCGCCTACCTTGCTGGTCAAAAACAATCTGGAATTAAGATCCATGGAGGAAGAGATTTTCGGTCCGATTTTACCGATCATCCGCTATCAGGATATCAATGAAGCACTCGATGAGATACAGCCGATGGGGAAACCGCTTGCTTTCTATGTCTTCACAGAAGACAGGACACTGGCTGAGAAAGTCCTTAAGAGAGTATCTTTTGGAGGAGGATGCATCAATGATGTGCTATTCCACATCTCCTCTCCCTATCTTACCTTTGGAGGGGTAGGCAACTCTGGCATCGGAAGATATCATGGGAGATATTCCTTTGACACCTTCAGCCATGAAAAAGCCGTGCTTAAATCTTCCAGTTATCTGAATATGCGGATCAACGAGCCGCCAATCACCAATCTGAAAGAAACGCTCATAAGAAAAATACTGAAATAAGAAGAAGCTGTGTGGAAACGCACAGCTTTTGCTATAATAGTATTTATGATGACATGAAGGAAGTGGAGAAATGGAACCTCAAAAAATACTGAAGAAGTATTTCGGACTGAATTCCTTCAAAAAGGAGCAGATCTCAATCATAAAGGAGATTCTAAGCGGTAGGGATGTGGTAGGAATTCTACCTACAGGGTATGGCAAATCTCTGTGCTATCAGGTGCCTTCAATGATGATGAAAGGACCCACACTGGTCATTTCACCTCTGATCTCTCTTATGAAAGATCAGGTTGATGCACTTAAGGACAGGGGGATTCCTGCAACGTACATCAACTCTTCTCTTTCCCTTGAAGAATCCAATGAACGGAAAAGAAATATCAGGAAAGGAAAATACAAACTGATCTATGTATCTCCGGAATCTCTTAAATTAAAGCGGTTCACGGACCTGCTTCGTGATATCGGACTGGCGCAGATCGCAGTGGACGAAGCACACTGCATCAGTATCTGGGGTCACGATTTCAGACCTTCTTACCTCACCATTGATGATTTCATCAGGACACTGGAGAAGAGACCCGTGATAACAGCGTTCACGGCCACAGCCACAGAAGCGGTGAAAACTGACATTCTGGAACTTCTTCATCTTGAAGACGCATTCAGCATCACCGGAGACCTTAATCGTGAAAACATCTATTTCGGGGTGAAGAGGCCACAGGATGAAGTCAGTGAACTTCTGATACAGATCAATGAAAGGAAGGGGCAGCAGGGGATCATTTACTGCCAGAGAAAAAAAGAAGCAGAGAAAGTGAGAGATCTTCTGCAGCAGGAAGGCCATAAGGCGGGGCTTTATCATGGAGGTCTGGAGGATGCTGTCAGAAGAAAAGTCCAGGAAGATTTCTCCTTTGATCGCATTCATATTGTTGTTGCAACCAGCGCCTTTGGTATGGGCATCGATAAATCCAATGTGAGATATGTGATTCATCTGGGTATCCCGAAGAATATCGAGTCTTTCTATCAGGAAGCGGGAAGGGCAGGTAGAGATCAGAGCTACAGTGAAAGCATTCTGATCTATCGACCGGGTGACAGCAGCAAGCAGAACAGGCTGCTTCAGATTTCGGATCTTACAAAGGAAAGGTATGAAATAGAGCGGGAAAAGCTTGTCGTAATGGACCAGTACGGCAAGACGGAAAACTGTTTGAGAGCTTTTGTCCTGAATTACTTCAAAGGATTCCCGCCGGATGATGCCAAAGAAAACTGCGGCAACTGCAGCAACTGTATTGAGGAAGGCCGCATCAACTTAACCGTCCTGGGCAGAAAGATCATAGCCGCCATGAGAATTCTGGGAGAACGTTCTGAGGCGTATCTGGTCTACGATTTCCTTCTTGGCAGCAGATCACGAGAGCTGGAGAAACGGGGATATTGCGCGCACCGGTATTTCGGCAGCCTGAAGAATCATAAAAAATATTATCTGGACAAACTCATGTCCCTTCTTGAGAAGGAAGCATATCTCGTGAAGCATGGAGAGCAGCTGAGCATCACAGAAAAGGGGAATCATCTGCTCCAGGGAGAGGGAGAATTCATTGTTTTAAGAGAAGAAGGAGAAGAGAAGCAGGATTATCATGAAGAGCTGCTCCTTAGACTGAAGCGGGTCCGTCGGGAAATCTCAAGGATGGAGGGCATTGCACCCTATATCATTTTTCATGATGAGACGCTCCGTGATATCGCAAGGAAAATTCCCGTAACAAAAAAAGAATTCATGGAAGTACGCGGTGTAGGAAGGACAAAGGCTTTGAAATACGGACATATTTTTCTCGAAGAAATCAGGAAATATGGAGAAAGCCAAGGGAAGCTTGAGGAAATCAGAAAAGAGATTCAGAAAGATCCGGAACATACCATAGACCAGTGGGATACATTTTCACTCCATAAGGAAGGGAAAACAGTGGAAGAGATGGCCACGATTCTCGGAATCGTACAGGGAACGGTTGTGGACAGGCTCATAAGAGAACACGACAAGGGAAGAGATGTGAATCTGGATGCGCTCTATAAGAGTCATCTGGAGCAGCAGATTCTTCATTCTGTTCAGAAGCTGGGCACAGATAAATTAAGACCCATTAAAGAGGATCTGATGAGGGAAGGGATTGATGTGGATTATATTGACATCAAAGTGATCTTCTATAAACATTACGGAATCCGAAAGAAATGAAAAAGAAGAGGTATGTCCGAGTACTCAGACATACCTCTTTATCAAGGTTATTAGGAAGAACAGATTAGCATTCCTGGAATTTATATCCCTTGCCCCAGACGGTTTTGACAAGACATCTGTAAGGGCCCAATTTTCTTCTCAGGGACTTGATGTGGGTATCAATGGTTCTTGAGTCGCCTAAGAACGAATATCCCCAGACGGCTCGTATGAGCTCGTTTCTTGACAGCGTCATACAGGAATGTAATTTAAGATACACCAACAGATCATACTCCATAGGAGTAAGATTCAAAGCTTCGTTTCTGATCAGTACCTGCTTGCTTTCATAATCGATGGTAATCTCTTTATACTGATAGGACGCATCGAGATCCATGGAGAATGAGGCCAGGCTTTCCATGAATGCAGTGGTGATGTCGTGTGCTTTCATGGTATATCCTGTATAATTCACATTCTGCATTCTGCTGAGATGTCTGTCGTTTATGTTGTCATTAAAGATAAAGACTTTAATCCGGTTATTTCTATTTAAATTTTCATCAAATTCGCTTTTATGCTTTTTATAATATTCATCATGGATAATCAAGGTATTGATGGGTTCCTCTATGAGATCAAGGGTCTGCACTAGGGAGTCAGAAAACAATATTTCCAGATTATTTTCTGATGATGCAACCTCAGCCATGATGCTTTCTTTTTCAAATCCTGCAATGAGTATTTTATGCATCTGTTTCACCTCACATCCTATAATAACACTGACTTTTAAAGTAGATTTAAAGAAATCGCTGAAAAAGATAGAATTAAGAAAAACTTAATATCCTGAGACTGATGCATAAATATAGACTATTGACTTCAAGTTAAATCATAGCTGTGATATAATAGAGTGGAATAAGAAGAGAAAGAAATAGGAGGTAAGCCGATGAAAGTTTGTAAGATACTCGCCGTTTCCGCATTATCCATGGCAGTGGGTGCATTGATTTATAAGGTGGTTTCTGATCATAAAGATGAAATTGATTCATTCGTGAATGAATACGGTGAATTTATCGAAGATGATCTTCTGGAAGAAGATCTGATGGAGCCGGAACAGTTAATTGAAGAATAAACATTAAAACGACGGTAAACATACCGTCGTTTTTTCTTAAAATTATTTTATCATTTCTGCCGAATTATTAAGCTATACTTTAATAATTATCGAAGCATATAGAACTGATTGTAGAACAGTAAATATTTTTTTCTTCTTATACTATTGAGTATTATCTGTTCCGGAGGAGATCGTCTTCGATTTTCTGCTCATAGGCTGCCATAAGCTTCTTCACCATAGGATGATCAGAAGAGCTCAGCTCCATATCATCAATGGATGAAATAGGGAGAATCTTCGGAGAAGTGCCGCTGATAAAGGCCGCTTCCACTCTAGGCAGGTCTGTGACAGGAACTGCTTCTTCCGCTATATTCATTTTAAGCTCCGCTGCGATATCAAGGATTCTTTTTCTCGTGACTCCACCCAGCACATCTTTCAGTGGTGGCGTATACAGCGTCTGATTCAGCACGAAGAATACATTGGACTTTGATCCTTCTGTGATTTCATGGTCTGAATTCACAAGCAGTGCCTCATAGATCCCGTTTTCTTCAATAAACTCTGTCACACGGGTTTTGTAGCCCGGATCGATGACTTTCGCATTGGGGTTTTTACGTTCGATCTCCATGGTTCCCGTTCTGATGCCCTCGAGATAGCTGATCCTATCGGGATAGACATGGGGAATGAAGTACATGTAGAAGTGGGTGACGGGTCCATGATTGATTAGAATCTTCACATTCCCGTCTTTGATTCCGTTTTTTTTGGCAAGAAGGTGTATCAGATTGCTGATTTCTTCCTTTGATTTTCTGAAATCCATCTGAAGAATCTCAAGAGACTGATTCATGCGTTCCAGGTGATCCTCCAGAAACAAGGGAGTACCATCTGTGATTCGGATGACTTCATAAACATTTTTCCTGCTGAGTCTGTAACTGAAGTCCCTGACATTCACCAGTGAATTATTCATTGTTACATGGCTGCCACGTATTGTATCCACATTTACCTCCAATAAAGAACCGGATATTTCGGGTTTTTCTTTTTATAGTTGATCAGATACGGTTTACCCATCAGGGCGAGAAGCGGTTCATCGCTCATGGAATCTGAAAACATATAGGAATCCTCGAAATCAATGGTTTCTTTGTCGAAGATCTCAAAAAGCCTTCTGACTTTTTCCGCTCCTTTGTTGTTTTCTCCATCCATGATCGAGGCGAAGTTTCCGTCCTTCACCAGAAATCTGGTTCCCATGACATAATCCGCATCAAAAACCTCTTTCAGCTTAAGAATATAGAATTCAGGTGAAGCCGATGTCAGGACAATGGTATATCCTTTTTCTTTCAGCTCTTTCACTTTTTCGATTCCATCTTCATACAGGAAGTGTTTCAGTTCGTCTTCTATGAAATCATCAGTGAGCTTGTCCACTGTTTTCATGGGCAGATCCTTCAGAAAAGCAAGAAAAAGTTCCTTCGTTCTTTTTTCCTTGTTGATTCCCAGCTGATACAGGAGACCACTTCCGATGGCTCTGGGCAGATGCCTGAGCAGTGCGGGTTTCTTTTTCACAAGATAGGCGTAAAAGGCGATCAGGGTTTCTTTTTTCGTCAGGGTAAAATCCACATCGAAAAGTGCTAATTTTTTCATATTCCTCCTACAAAAAAACCTTGAGAAAAATCCCAAGGTTTTCGTCGCTTCGTATTAATGCTTCCTACTGAAGCTCGTCAGATTCTGAAAGAGCTTCGTATGCCTCGGATACAGTGTTAAATTCTTCTTCTGAAAGGAAGACAAGTTCTCCATCCTCACCAGCAACTCTAAGAGGAGTCACGGTTTCATCTCCATTCATTACAAGAACATAAACCTCACCATCAAGTTCGAATTCGTCTACAATCGGATATTCCTCTGTTGTACCGTCTTCGTTTTCAAAAGTCACCATATGTGCATGGTCATGGTCATGATCATGGTCGTGATGGTGATGATCGTGATCGTCGTGGTCATGGCCACAGTTGCAGCTATGCTCTTCACCGGAGCAGCAGGAGTCTTCCTTTTCGTGATGACCGCCACCGCAGCATCCTTCGTTGTCGTGGCCGCCGCAGCAGCTCTTTACTTCTTCTGTATTTTCATTTATTGAATTTGTCATTGTATTCCTCCATTTATGTTAATCAACTTATTCTATCACAAAAAACTAAGCAGATAAATCAAATTTAAAATAAGTTTCCTTTAGCGGTTGATCACACTGGAAATCGGTGGGATTACCTGTTTCTTCCTTGATAGAATACCAGGGATGTAAACCGAGTTTCCCTTCATCTGCACATCAAAGGCCTTGTTGATCACATCTTTCTGTTTTCCCACCGCAATGAGTTCGGAACCTTCTTTGTAGATATCAGTGACAATGAGAAGCTGAAGGTCGAATCCTTCATGCTCCGTCATCTCTTCCATGGTTTCGATAATGGTGCCCTTCAGATCGTCAATGGTCTCGGAGTCCATGGTATATACCTGCGATACGCCGATCTTACTGCTGTCGTAGGTGAATACCTTGAAGTCCTGCTTCAGGATTTCCTGCGGGCTCTTTCCTGCAAGGGAAGTACCGTATTTGAACATTTCAAGGGCGAATTCCTCCACATCGATATCCGCTATCTGTGCCAGTCTCTGCAGTACAAGTCTGTCCACGTTTGTGGAAGTAGGGGACTTGAAAAGCAGTGTGTCGGATATGATTGCCGCCGCAAGCAGACCTGCGGTTTTCTTGGAAGGTCTGATTCCGTTCTCGAAGAAGATGTTGGCCACAATGGTGGATGTGCTTCCCACGGGTTCATTTCTGAAGAAGATCGGGGTGGATGTGGCTACATCTGCCACTCTGTGATGGTCGATGATTTCAAGAATCTCCGCTTCGTTCAGTCCTTTGACCGACTGACCTTTTTCGTTATGGTCCACCAGGATCACTTTTTTCTTCTTGCCTGAAATCAGATGGAATCTTGAAATGGTTCCGACGACCTTGTTTTCCTCACTGACAACAGGGTAGCTTCTGAATCTTGTTTCAGCCATGGTATTTCGGATATCTCCGATATAGTCATCTGAAGAGAAGTACATGATGTTTTCCTTGGTCATCACGTAGTTCACTGGTACAGACTGCGAAATGAGTCTGGATGTGGTGTAGGTGTCATAAGGCGTATTGATTACAGTGACTCTGTTCTCCTTGGCTTTCTCAAGGAGATCCTCATCCATATCACCTGAGCCAGTGATGATGATCAGGGATACTTTGCTTTCCACCGCACCTTCAAGAGATTCTCTGCGGTTTCCGGTGAGGACAATGTCGCCTTCTTCCAGGGTCCTGTTCACTTCATCAGGAGAAGCGGAAAGGGCGTAGATCTTACCGTAGAAATGCTTGCGATCCTTATCCATATGAAGTACCTGACCGGTTAATGTGTCCAGCAGATTGTTCACTGTCACTTTGGATTTGCCTAGAATCATATTGTCCCAGACGTCCATATAGCTTTCCGTTACATTGGAAACGGATACGATGCCGTTGAGCGTTTCGTTTTCATCCACCACAGGGATACTCTTGACGTTATTCATACGCATGATGTTCCATGCCATCTTCAAGGTGATTTCTGAAGAAATCGGTGCGATTTTATCGATATTCAGATCGCTGATCTGCAGTCTCACATCCTCGATGTACTCTGGTGCTTCCACACCGAAATAGGCGAGGATGAAATAGGTTTCCCTGTTGATCTCTCCTAATCGGACAGGCACATAATGATCAGAACCTGTTTTGTTCTTGTATTCGGCATAAGCCAGAGCAGCACAGATGGAATCTGAATCAGGATTTTTATGACCTGTGATATAGACGGTGTCCTTCATATTTACCTCCACTTACCCAGTGGATATCTCTCATATCCATGGATGATCTTTTATTATCATTATAATACTTGATAAGAAAGAAGCCTGCAACAGTTGTGCAGACTTCCGCGTTGTTATTTTCTCTTATACTGAACCTGTCTCTTGGGCATAGGCGCATCGATCTTGAACAGATCTTTTCTTGTTGTGACATTACGGATGTTCTTGATTTCCAGAACGTCACTGTTGTCTGCTCCTTTTTTGCCTTTCAGTGCCTGAAGAAGAATGACATTCCCCTGATTCACTGCGATGAAATCGGGTTTCTTGAACCATCTTTTAGCCTTGTATGTACTTCTGACAACGTTCTTGGAGCCATCCGGCTTAAGAATGATTGTTGCCTTCAGTACATTGAAGATCCAAAGGTATTTTTTCTCTTCCACTTTCACTGAGAGTACCGTACCGTATGCCTGCGTGATTCGGTCCCCATATTTCTTCATATAATTATCAGCATAGTACTTTTGTAATTTATCTTTAAACCCCATTATTGAAAACTCCTTTATCCTATGATTGCTACAGTATATTATAACATAGTCCCGGAAAAAGTATATTAGAAAATCCTTGTGTTTTCAAGGATTTATTGAAAATTTAATATGAATCAGCTGTTTTCTTTCTGATTCAGCAGGTGTGCTGTTTTCATGAATTTGATGACGCTCTATTAAAACAAAGCCAAACTATGGTAAAATATAATGGAAATAGACCTAGGAGGTACTTTAAATGGATAAAATATCATTAGCAAAACATATCGATCATACTCTTCTGAAACCGGATGCTGTGGAAGCGGAACTGGTTAAGCTCTGCGAAGAGGCAAAAGAGCATAAATTCTTCAGTGTGTGCATCAATCCAAGCAATATCGTAAAAGCCAAGGAGCTTCTTCAGGGCACAGACACGAAAATCTGTACTGTCGTCGGATTTCCTTTAGGACAGATGACTACTGAAGCGAAAAGCTTTGAAACCAACGAAGCGGTTCTGCTCGGTGCTGAAGAAGTGGATATGGTCATCAATGTGGGCAAACTGAAGGACAAGGACTATGAGTATGTGCTGGAAGATATCCGTGCAGTGGTTCTAGCCGCAAAGGGTGTCCTGACTAAAGTCATCATAGAAACATGTCTTCTTACAGATGAGGAAAAGGTGAAAGCCTGCGAACTTGCTAAGGATGCAGGTGCTGATTTCGTCAAGACTTCAACAGGTTTCTCCAAAGGCGGAGCTACCAGAGAGGATATCGCGCTGATGAGAAAAACCGTAGGACCGGAAATGGGTGTGAAAGCTTCAGGTGGAATCCGTACACTGGAAGATGCCATGGGCATGATCGAAAATGGAGCGACCAGACTCGGATTATCCGCAAGTGTTTCCATTCTGAATGAACTTCAGTAATAAACAATGACATTGGCAGCAGCTGGTTTTGGGAGAAGGGTGATTACATGTACAGAGATGTCATCGATGGGGAAAAGCTGAAGAAGCTTCTTCCGGATCTTCCTGATGACTTATCAGAGATAAAGCTGGAAATCTTTGTGAGAGCATTATCTGATGAAACAGTTAAAATTGAAGATATACTGCAGAAAATAAAGAAAAGAGTAGGGCGATCCTCCTATCTCGGAAAAGAAAAAGAAGTGTTTTTCTTTGAAGAAGATGAACTCATTGAGGATCTGCGTAAGCCGCTCTTGGTGAAACTGAAGGAACTAGGATACACAGCGAATCTTAAAGAGGGTGCGAGAGGCACCGTGGTGATTACTGTGAACTGGAAGAACGCATAAGCAATGAGGCCGGATAGAAGTGATGCATCACTTCTATCCGGCCTTTATTACGAATCATTTTCGTTTCCGTATGACATTCAATACGATATTGGTCAGTGTATTTCCTAGTATGACCGAAAGGATCATGAATACGAAGAGCAGGTAGGCAAGGGGGAGAAAGCCTTCCAGATTGCCATAATACATCTGATAGATGAGATATGGAATCAGAATGATTCCCGCGATGGAAGGAAGAAACCTCAGTAAACTGTTCTTTGTAAAATAAGACATGACCAGACTGTATAGACCACCCCCGACAATAAAGAGCAGCATCAATCCAATGAGTCTCAGGGTACCACTATCCATGTTATCAACTCCTAAAACTATCCCTCAGGATAAACATAGTACAATTATACCAAAACAAAGTTTGATTTCAAAAATACTTCATAGTATTAATATAAACTTCATTAATTGGATAAATCTAATTTGAGTTTCTAAGGTACAATAGGTAAAAGGGAAACAAGGAGGTGCTGCTTATGAATGACCGGGAACTGAAGAAGATGGAAGGCAGATGGTTTTTACAGTATTCTGGATGTCCGTTATGGAAGAAAGGAAGTATTGATACGATCTCCTTTAATTACGAGCTTATGCACAAGGGAGAAAATCTGGTGCTTAAGGAAAAGGTGGAGTTCCGGAAAAACGGGAAGATGAAAATCAAAAGAGGCTTCGAGATTCCCACGGAAGGTTCGGATGTACTGCACTGGAAAGGAATCGGCGTGAATAAGTTTTTCCGCAACGAATCCAAGGTGCTGTACAACAAGGAAGGTATTCTCATCATGTGGTTTGAAAAAACCATTTCTACACCGGAATCCATTGATGTGCTGACGAGAAAGAAACACCTGAGTGCGGAGGAGAGTGCATACATCTTCAGCATTCTGGAAAACCTTGATGAAACATCCGGATACATCGGTGAACTGGAATCCGTGAATATCCTTTGAGACTCAGGAATCAGCAAACTCAAATTGATTGAAAATTTCGTCAAAGGGCGAATACAGCTTGATAAAATGCCGTTTTTAATTTAAAATAGAACTATCATAAACATTAAATCAACAAGGGGGCAAACCATATGAAGACATACATTTATGCAAGAAACATTACACTTACAGACGGTTTAAAGGAGGCGGTAGAGAACAAACTCAACAGGCTTGATAAATATTTCAATCAGCCCGTGGAAGCTCGAGCCACACTAAGTGTGACAAAAATGGATCAGACATTTGAAGTGACGATCCCCTTCGGTAATGTTCTCTTAAGAGCAGAAGAATCCAGCGATGATATGTACAAATCCATCGATCTGGTACAGGATAAACTGGAAAGACAGATCAGAAAATATAAAACGAAAATCGAGAGAAAAGCAGGTGATCCTTCAGTAAGATTCAACGATACCGCTTTCACTCAGCTGGAAGAGCTGGAAGGTGATGACGCCCCTAAAATTGTCAGAACCAAGAAAATCTCCATGAAGCCTATGTCAAAAGAAGAAGCTGTTCTTCAGATGGAACTCTTAGGACATAACTTCTATGTATTTGAAGATGAAGAAGGAGAAACTGGTGTAGTCTATAAGAGAAAAGATGGCAATTATGGTCTCCTTGAAAGAGAAGATGACTAAATATATAAACTGCCGGGAGCATCGAAAGATGCTCCCTTTACTTTGGGACAGAATCGGGAAGTTAACCTTAAATTAATTTTCATGGGGTAAGATGGCAAAAGAATCATAGATTCAGTCTCCTGCAGGAGCCTGAAATATTGATATATCTTGTGGATAAGTGCTATAATATTATCTGGGCCATTATACCTTATGGCAGAACATGAGGAATGAGTATGGCGTGACACGACAATCAGGATTTAAATAAAAATTTGGAGTTGAAAAAATGGGATTATTTGATAAGGTTTTTGGGACCTACAGTGAGAGGGAAGTGAAAAGAATCGAGCCTCTTGCAGACCAGGTGGAAGCCCTGGACGCCGAGTTTCAGAAACTGACAGACGAAGAGCTGAAGGCGAAGACAGTGGAATTCAGGGAAAGGCTGGAAAAGGGAGAAACGCTGGATGATCTCCTTCCAGAAGCTTTCGCGACAGTAAGAGAAGCTTCTGCCAGAGTACTGAACATGAAGCATTTCCGCGTACAGATCATTGGCGGTATTATTCTTCATCAGGGAAGAATCGCTGAAATGAAGACCGGTGAAGGTAAGACGCTGGTGGCGACGCTGCCTTCCTATCTCAATGCATTGACCGGAAACGGCGTACATGTTGTTACAGTCAATGACTATCTGGCATCAAGAGACAGAGACTGGATGGGACAGATTTATGAGTTCTTAGGTCTGACTTGTGGTGTCATTGTTCATGGACTGACAAACGAGCAGAGAAAAGAAGCCTACCAGTCGGACATCACCTATGGTACCAACAACGAATTCGGATTTGACTATCTGAGAGACAATATGGTGGTCTATGCCGAAAGAAGAGTTCAGAAAGAACTGAATTTCGCCATCGTCGATGAAGTGGACTCCATCCTCATCGATGAAGCGAGAACACCACTGATCATTTCAGGTCAGGGAGACAAATCCACCGAGTTCTACAAAGTGGCAGATTTCTTTGTAAAGCAGCTGAAGAAAGATGTTCACTATACTATGGATGAAAAAGCCAAGTCTGTCGTTCTTACAGAAGAAGGAGTAGAGGAAGCGGAGAAAACCTTCCATCTGGAAAATTATGCGGAGCCAAAGAACATGGAACTCCAGCATCATGTGACCCAGGCGCTGAAGGCGAACTACCTGTTCAGAGTGGATAAAGACTATATGGTCAAAGACGATGAAGTGGTCATCGTAGATGAATTCACCGGTCGTCTGATGGAAGGTAGAAGATACTCCGATGGACTCCATCAGGCCATTGAAGCAAAAGAAGGCGTAAAGGTCGAAAGAGAGTCAAAGACACTTGCGACCATCACCTACCAGAACTATTTCAGAATGTACAAGAAACTTTCCGGTATGACCGGTACAGCCCTTACAGAGGAAGCTGAATTCAGACATACCTATGGTCTGGATGTTATCGTCATCCCAACCAATAAGCCCATCAGAAGAATCGACCAGCCGGATCTCATCTACAGAAATGCACAGGCAAAATATAAGGCAGTGGTACAGGAAATCAAGGAAGCTTACGCGAAGAGACAGCCTGTACTTGTGGGAACCACTTCCATCGAGAAGTCGGAATATCTCTCCACCTTGCTGAAGAAGAACGGTGTGCCTCATGAAGTGCTGAATGCGAAGTACCATGAGAAAGAAGCTGAAATCGTATCTGGTGCCGGTGAACCCGGATCCATCACCATTGCCACGAATATGGCTGGTAGAGGTACAGACATCAAGCTGGGAGACCATGTCATCGACGTGGGCGGTCTCAAGATCATCGGTACGGAAAGACATGAATCCAGACGTATCGACAATCAGTTAAGAGGGCGTTCCGGTCGTCAGGGAGACCCCGGAGAATCCAGATTCTACCTTTCACTGGAAGATGATCTCATGAGAATCTTCGGCTCCGAAAAACTTTTCGGAATGATCGATAACATGGGTCTTGGGGATGATGCCATTGAATCAAAGATGGTGACCAAATCCATTGAGAATGCGCAAAAGAAAGTAGAAGGAAACAACTTCGACACCAGAAAAACCCTTCTTGGCTATGATGATGTCATGAATATGCAAAGAGAAGTGATCTATGGCCAGAGACAGATGGTGCTTGAAGGAAAGGATCTCAAGGACAACATTCGTGCGATGCTTCATAATGTGGTTTCCACGGCGGTGAACATCCATCTTTCAAACGGTTCAGAAAGAGAAGAAGGAATCGAAAAGCTGATCACGTATATGGAAGATATTTTCGTCCCTCATGGTACACTGAATGCTGAGAAGCTCAAGAAAATGACCAATCAGGAAATCGAGGAAATGCTTTACGATATCGGAGTTTCCATCCATGAAGAGAAGGAACAGGAAGTCGGAGAGCAGATCAGAGAAATCGAACGTGTCATTCTTCTGAAAGTTGTAGATACGAAATGGATGGAGCACATCAACAACATGGACCATCTGAAGAGAGGTATCGGTCTGCGTGCGTACAAGCAGCAGGATCCCGTCCAGGCTTATCAGTTTGAAGGTTCGGAAATGTTTGATGAGATGATCAATTCCATCAACAATGATACAATCAAGTACATTCTTCACATTGCAGTGCGCAAGGAAGAAAAGATTGAACGTGAACAGGTTGCCAAGGAAACTTCCACCAATCAGGACACAACCTTAAAGAGAAAACCTGTAGTGAAAGACACAAGAGTCGGCAGAAATGAGCCTTGTCCATGCGGCAGTGGCAAGAAATACAAGAACTGTCACGGCGCAGGAAAATAGAAAAGATAAAATAGACTTGGGAAACCAGGTCTATTTTGAAATGAAATGAATACTATAGGAGTGATGAAAATGTTACCGAAGATGGTAGAAGCGGTCAATGAACTGAAAAGCTTCAAGGAATCACTGGATGAAATCCGGGTGTCTCTTTGACATCGAAGCTTTATCCAGAAGAAGAGAGGAACTGATTTTCAAGATGCAGGAGCAGAGTTTCTGGGAAGATCTTGAAAATGCGAAAAAGATAACTCAGGAAGAAAAGAACATTGAAAATGTAGTGAAAGAATACCATGATCTTGCAGAAAGAGTGGAAGACGCCATGATGATGATCGAACTTTCCGAAGAGGATGCGTCCATGGAGGAAGATCTGCTTAGAGAAGTGAAGGATCTGAAAAAAGGGGTCGAAGCCATGCATCTGCGTGTCCTTCTATCTGGAAAATATGATCATAATGATGTGATTCTCACCCTGAAAAGCGGGGTAGGTGGTACGGATGCCCAGGACTGGACTTCCATGCTGCTTAGAATGTATACCCGGTGGGCAGAAAAGAAAGGCTATAAAGTGGAACTTGTGAACCTCATCGAAGGAGATGAAGCGGGCATCCGTGATGCTTCCCTGAAGATTGAAGGACCCTATGCCTATGGATACCTCAAGGCGGAAAAAGGCATTCACAGACTGGTGAGGATTTCACCCTTCAACTCCAGCGGGAAACGCCAGACGAGTTTCGCGTCGGTGGAAGCGGTACCCATGCTTGAAGACGACAGTGAAGTGACCATAAAAGACGATGAGCTGAGAATCGATACCTATCGAAGTACAGGTGCAGGCGGTCAGCATGTCAATACAACGGACTCTGCAGTCCGTATCACTCATCTTCCAACGGGAATCGTTGTTACCTGTCAGAACGAAAGAAGTCAGGTCCAGAACAAGGAAACCGCTATGAAGATGCTGAAAGCGAAACTTGTGGAAATCAAAGAAAGACTGAACAAAGAAAAGATCGAGGACATCACCGGAGAAATGAAGGATGTGGGCTGGGGCAGTCAGATCAGAAGTTATGTGTTCAATCCCTATAATCTGGTGAAAGACCACCGCACCTTAGCGGAAGACGCAAACGTGGACAGCGTCATGGATGGAGATATCGACCTCTTCATCAGTGCGTATCTCAAGCAGAACAGCAACGGCAGCCTGTAAACGGAGTAGGAGAAAGAGTAAATGAATATAATTGAAAGAATCGCAAAAGAACTCAATGTCAGAAAAGATCAGGTGGAAGGAACGGTGAAGCTACTGGATGAAGGGGCAACGGTTCCCTTCATCGCCAGATATCGAAAGGAAGCCACAGGATCCCTGGAAGATCATGTTATCCGTGATCTTCATGAGAGGCTGGAGTATCTGAGAGGGCTGGAACAGAAAAAGGAAGACATTCTGAGACTTCTGACAGAGCAGGGTAATCTCACTGACGACCTGAAAAAGGACGTCGAGAAAGCGGAAACCATCACCAGACTGGATGACATCTATCTTCCCTTCAGACCGAAAAAGAGAACCCGAGGAACCATCGCCAGAGAAAAGGGACTGGAACCTTTAGCGGAGTATATTCTCTCAGGGGGAAAGGATCCCAAGGAAAAAGCGAAGGAATTCATAAATGATGAAGTGGAAACCGAGGAAGATGCCATGAAGCTTGCCATGGACATCATGGCGGAGAATATGTCGGAAGATGCGGACCTCAAGGGGATGCTTCGAAACGTATATGTGAAGACAGCTGAGCTGAAAACTTCGGGCGACAAGGAAAACACAGCTTATGAAATGTATTATGACAGAACCGAATTTGCCCTTAGAATGCCCAGTCATAGAATCCTCGCCATCAACAGAGGAGAAAAAGAGGGGATTCTCAAGGTTACTGTGAGTGTCGATGAGACAAGAGCCCACAGAGCCATCATGGGAAGATATGTCACAAAGGATGCGTCCTGCAATGAGGTGATTCATGCCACCGCATCGGATGCACTGAAGCGTCTGATTCTTCCTTCCCTGGAAAGAGAGCTGCGAAACACACTGACAGAAAGGGCCGAGAACTCTTCCATCGATGTGTTCAAGGAGAATCTCAAATCTCTGCTTCTTCAGCCGCCGATAAGAGGCTACAGTGTCATGGGTTATGATCCGGGCTTCCGAACAGGATGCAAGGTTGCAGTGCTGGATGAAACCGGCAAGTATCTGGATACAGCGACGGTTTATCCTACCATGCCCAGACAGGACATCAAGGGTACAAAAAGAATCCTGAAGGATCTGATCCGTAAATACAATGTGAAAGTCATTTCTCTTGGAAACGGAACTGCGTCGAGAGAATCCGAACTGGTCCTGATGGAGCTCATTGAAGAGCTGAAAGAAGAGAACATCGATCTTTCCTACGTCATCACCAACGAAGCCGGCGCATCCGTATACAGTGCATCAAAAGTCGCCAATGAAGAGTATCCGGATCTGGATGTTACAGTCCGAGGCGCCATATCCATTGCCAGAAGACTTCAGGATCCTCTTGCAGAGCTTGTCAAGATAGATCCGAAATCCATTGGCGTAGGACAGTATCAGCATGATATGAACAAAAAGAAACTGGACGCATCTCTATCCGGAGTCGTGGAGGATACCGTAAACAAAGTAGGGGTAGACCTTAATGTGGCAACACCGGCTCTTCTGTCCTATGTTTCCGGAATCAATAAGACCATCGCAGAAAACATCGTGGCTTATAGAGATGAAACAGGAAAGTTCACTTCCAGAAAAGAGCTCAAGAAAGTGAAGAGACTTGGAGACAAAGCCTTCGAACAGTGTGCGGGCTTCCTTAGAATCAGAGAAGGGAAAGACTTTCTGGATACGACTGGTGTGCATCCTGAATCCTACCAGGCGGCATATCTGATTCTGAAGGAACTGGGATATGACAAGAAGAAGTTATCTAGAACAGGGTTAAGTGATATCGAGGAAAGAGGAAAAGAGTTCGGACTAAAAGAGCTTTGTGATCTTACCGGCCTTGGAGAACCTACAGTGAAGGATATCATCAAGGAGCTGCAGAAGCCAGGCAGAGACCCCAGAGAAGATCTTCCGAAGCCTGTATTCAGAAAAGGGGTCATTGAACTGAAGGATCTTTCGGAAGGTATGGTCCTTTCCGGTGTTGTAAGAAATGTTGCGGATTTCGGCGCATTCATCGATATCGGTGTCCATCAGGATGGACTGGTCCATAAAAGCGAACTGTCCAGCAGATACGTCACCAACCCCCTTACCTTTGTGCGATCCGGGGATGTGGTGGATGTGAAGGTGCTTTCAGTGGATCTGAAAAGAAAAAGAATCAGCTTAAGCATGAAAGGTCTCAACAAGGACCAGAAAACTGCTGAAGCAGATTCATAACAGGATACAGCTGAAGTGAAAAAGACAGGAGCGCTGATGGACTCCTGTCTTTTTCTGTGAGTTATAATGTTTCGCTAATCTGTCTCAGAATCTTCTGGAATTCTGTTCGATCTATGTTGCCTAGTTTACCTCTGAATGAATTCAGATAGATGACGAAAGGATCTTCCTGCTTCAGGAGAGAGGATTCTTTATAATAGGAGATGGTATTTCTCAGCCATCTGGACAATTCATCATAAGTTGTGGAATAAAGGCAATCTTTATATAATCCATAGGGATAGGAGAGGGTGAAAGTCTTCAGAAGCTTCATACCTTCTTCCAGAATCTGCGTTTTCATTGATGATTTCATAGTTAAATCCTCCCAGGGTTATATGTATTATGAAAAACGATGGATACGTTCCTTCATTTTCATAATAATTGTACCACAGGACAAGCCCTATTGACATAATAATAACAACATGGTACTATCATATTGTAAATTAAATAGCGTCTTCAGGGCGGGGTGTGATTCCCCACCGGTGGTAATAGCCCACGAACCGCAAGGTTGATTCGGTGTAACTCCGAAGCCGACAGTTAAAGTCTGGATGGAAGAAGAATGATTGTTTTAGCTTTCGCGCCCTGATTTCTATGAAATCAGGGCTTTTTTCTAAGCAATCTTCTGGAGATAGCAATCTTTAGGAGGGGTTTACTCATGGTAAACATATCAAAAAAAACCAACATCATCGTCAAGGCTGCACTTCTTATGACACTGGGATTCATACTGACCTATTTTGAATTTCCGATCCTACCTGCCTTCCCATGGCTGAAAGTCGATCTTTCGGCAGTACCGGTACTGCTCAGCGGATTCGCATTCGGACCTCTGGTTGGAGTGGGTGTGGAAATCCTTAAAAATCTTCTGGTTTTCACCATTAAAGGAAGTTCTTCAGGTGGTATAGGAGAAATCGCGAACATCATCGTAGTAGGTTCTTATGTATTTGCCGCTTCCATGGTATTCAAGAAGTTCAAAACCAGAAAAGGTGCAATCTTAGGCGCACTTCTGGGATCCATCGTTATGATTCCACTGGCCATGCTCGCCAACTACTACATACTGATTCCGCTGTATTTCCCAGGAGGAATGGAAGCTGAAATGCTGAGATCCTATCTGTTCTACGGTATTCCAGTATTCAACTTCATCAAGGGAATGATCATTTCAGGTGTAGGTATTCTCTTCTATAATCGTGTAGCTTCCCTCATCAATAAGGAAGCGCGATTTCAGAAAAGCTACCCAAAGCTTCACAAAGCCGTCTGAAAGAAAAATAAATAGATAGACAAATAATAAGGCCTCATCAGATCTGATCTGATGAGGCTGTTTTATATTCAGAATTCAAATCTGAAGATTCATGACCAGAGCATCTTCACCATTGACATAATACCGCTCTCTTTTACTGAGGGTGATGAAACCCATGGACTTGTAGAGTCTCTGCGCAGGCAGATTACTGACCCGAACCTCTAGAAATACATTTTCCACATTTCTCTCCTTCAGATGCAGGATGAGATCCCGGATCAGACGATGACCAACGCCCTGCCTCTTAAAAGCATCGGAAACAGCGACATTAATGATGTCAGCGCTGTCTAAGGTATACCAGCACTGGACATATCCGATGACTTTCTCTTCATATAGTGCAACCAGGTTCAGTGCGTTGGGATTGATGGTTTCCCTTATGAGCTCATCCTTGGCCCAGGGAAGAGGGAAGGCTGCTGCGGATATGCTGAAGACTTCATTCACATGCTGAGGCTGCATTTCTTTGATTTCAACCATCAGGTTCATTTGAGCATACCGATCTTTTTCTCATATTCGTATTCCGCCTGGCTTTTTCTCATATAGACTGGTACCAGGCTGTGTATGTCATCTGATTCACCAGACCGGATTCTTTCCCCTAGCAGGTAGGGAATGCTGCTGGCCCTGGGGATATTGAGGGATGAGGGTGCAATGGACACATTTTCCTTGAACTTCAGCTCTTCATCGGTCATTTTATCGACGATGTCACCTAAAATCAGAATTTCCTTTTCTTCCTTCTCCAGTTTTTCCTTCACTTCCGCTAAGGTCAGAATTGCTGGTTCCATGAGTGTTATCAGCTTCCCATTTCTGAAAGTGTAGAATCCCGTATAGAAACCACCCCTTAAAGCATCCACCATGGGAACAAGAACGCCGCCATATCCATATACGCCATAAGCAAGGATAGAGAGGGCATCGGATGCGAAAACGGGAAGGTCTGAGCCAAGAGCCAGTCCTTTCACTGCCGAAAGACCGATTCTGAGGCCTGTAAAGGACCCTGGACCGGTTGAAACAGTCAGCGCACCCAAGTCCTTCACCTTCAGGTCAAGCCTTGTCAGAAGCTCTTCTATGAGCGGCATCAGAAGTACGGAGTGCTGAAGATTGTAATTGATGTTGATCTCCCCGAGCATGGCATTTTCATCCACCACTGCAACGGAGCAGTTGTTGGATGAGGTATCAATACTTAATATTTTCATTCTATTCCCTCCAGAAAGTCATAGTCTCTACCGAATGATTTCAGTGTGATCCTTCTTTCATCCTCATTCTGTGTCTTTTCAATTTTTACGTGGATGAATTCATCTGGTAATATGGGCTCGATCATATCTGCCCATTCAATGAGTGTAACACCCTGGCCGTATACATACTCTTCAAACCCCACCTGGAGAATCTCGTCGATATCATTGACTCTGTATACATCAAAATGGAAGAAAGGGATTCTTCCCTCGTAATACTCATTCACAATGGTAAACGTAGGAGAGGTGATGGTATCTGTGATACCTAGACCTTCTGCAAAACCCTTTGCAAAATGCGTTTTTCCTGTTCCTAAATCTCCCGTAAGACAGATTGTGGTGCCCCGGGTGATACTTCGTCCGATTTTTCTGCCGATTTCCATTGTTTCTTCCACGGAATTCGTTTTGATCATTCTTGTTTTCATTTTATCACCATATTTCATTTTAATCATTCTTCATTATAACGTAAGCGGTAGCGGAATAAAAGCACGAAAAAATACAGCCCGTAGGCTGTACCTGTAAGATGATGCTTATGCTGCGATTTTCAGGAAAGTATCCATGTCCATGGATAGATGATGCATATCGGTGCTGTTCGTGTTTGTCTCGAATCCGATGTGCTCAAACATGAACAGGGATCTCTTGTTCATGGTTTTGATTTTCGCATCAATTTTCTCATAGCGCAGAGAGAAGAATGCTTCACTTAAGGCTTTCTTTAATGCGGTCTTCCCATAACCCTGACCCCAGAGTCCTTTGTCTCCTATTGTAATCACTATTTCATGACCTGACTTTTTGGGGACAAATTTAACGTACCCAATGGATTCTCCATGGAGGCAGATCAGATAGAATAAGCCTCTTCGATTAAAGATCTGGTTGTAGATGGGCAGATTCGACGAATTCACCATCTGTCTTATCTGGTCGCTGATCTGATCTTCTTCATTGAGATAAGCGACGATTTCATGGTCTTCCAGCCAGTCGGCAATCTTTAGGGCATCCTCTGTAAAGATATCCTGTCGAAGTGTAATCATTTCAAACTCCTTTTAAATTCGATATTTTCAGCTGGCATGAAAAGCCTTAATACTGAACACTTCTATGTATTTTAATATGAAAGAGGAGTGATTTCAAAAGAGTGATTCCAGAACAGACCGGTTTAGCTTGGTTTATCTCTGTATTTCTGATGTTAACTCCACTTTGTTCAGTAAAACGATATTAAAGGATATCATATTAGGACAAAGTCAAATAAAAATAGATAAAATGAGTTTCTATGAAAATATATAAGATATCTTAATGGAATCTTATTTTCTGGCCATCTTATTTAGGAAACCGTGAAATCATGCCGAAGAGAGGGGCATGATGCCAGAGATCAAAACAAAATCATAAGCTTACATTGTTTTGCCCATCCTATCGTTAAAGAACCACAAAAGAAAACGGCCTGGTACATCGTACCAGACCGATTCACTATGGCAGGGATACTAGGATTCGAACCTAGACTTACGGTTTTGGAGACCGTTGCTCTACCATTGAACTATACCCCTAAAAGGTTGCGTAGCCTTAAGTTGGCTACGTTGTCTATTCTAGCATCCCTGATGAGTGATGTCAACAATTTGTGAATAAATTCTTTCAGAC
>NZ_JBINJW010000030.1:0-31434 GCF_043951855.1 Proteiniclasticum sp. C24MP | reverse complement strand
GTGATCAGGCAAAAACCAAGTTTTATCACCATGGAAGACCTGAACGTGAAAGGGATGATGAAGAACAGGCATTTAGCGAAGGCTATACAAGGCCAGAACTTCCATTCCTTCAGGCTGAAACTTGCTGAAAAGTGCAGGAGGAACGGAATAGAATTAAGAATTGCTGACAGGTGGTATCCTTCAAGCAGGCTGTGCTCGGAATGTGGTTCCATCAGAAAGAATCTGAAGTTATCTGATAGAACCTACAGATGCGATGCGTGCGGCTTCGTCATAGACAGGGACAGGAATGCCAGCATCAATCTTCTGAATGCCAAAGTCTACACGGTAGCACTGTAACGCTATTGTAGATGTGTACCGATGGCTAGTCGGGAATTTACGACTGTGGACTGTACAGGAACTTGTGAGTAGCAGCTCAGGAAACTGGGGCGAAAGCATACAGGAAGAAGCAGTAAAAGTCTCAATATGGATAGATTTGTCCATATTTTGAGTAGCAGTGGTTCGTTGCAAACCTCAAGTATGAAAAAACCCAGTTTCACTTATGCCCTCATGATGCTACTTAGCGTAGTCGCTATTATATCTGTGGGGATTCTGGCATTTGATGTGGAAATCCAGATGCTTATGTTCATCAGTATGTTCACCCTGATACCCTTTATGATGGGTCTCGGGTACAATTACAAACAGATCGAGACCTCCATGTTCAAATCCATGAGTAAGGCACTCCAGTCCGGACTGATCCTCCTGGCCGTGGGCATGCTCATAGGAACATGGATGGCATCAGGTACGGTGCCTACCCTGATCTATTACGGAATCAATCTGATTTCACCTAGATTCTTCCTGGTGTCGGCACTGCTTTTCACCTCCGTCGTATCCCTGACCACCGGAACCTCATGGGGAGCCATCGGTACTGCAGGTATCGCCATGATGGGTGTAGGGGCAACCTTAGGTGTTCCAGCTGGAATCACCGCAGGTGCCGTCATCAGTGGTGCCTACTTCGGAGACAAGATGTCTCCTCTATCTGATACCACAAACCTGGCACCCACGGTTGCAGGTGGTACTTTATTTGGACACATCAAGCATATGCTCTGGACGACGGTTCCTGCCTATACCATCACTGCGGTGATCTTCACCTTCATGGGTCTAAAATACACTGCAGAAACAGTCAATGCGGAAAGTGTGAATCAGCTGCTCACGTATCTGTCTTCGAGCTTCAGCATCGGAATCATTCCAATGATTCCCATTGCTGTGCTCATCGGACTGATGATGATGAAAAAACCCGCGCTTCCAGCAATTTTCATTGCTGCTGTGGTCGGTGGAATCATCGCCGTAGCCTATCAGGGCTTCGGCTTCAGTGAAGTCCTGAACACCATGTACAGCGGATACAGCGTGGAAGCGGGTATCGAGACCGTAGACAGTCTGCTTCAGCGAGGTGGGCTCACAAGCATGCTGCCCCTCATCGCACTGTTTCTCTTCGCTTTAGGACTGGGCGGAATGCTGGCAGACTCCGGTGTACTGGAAACCCTCATCGGTTCCTTTGCTCATAGGATCAACCATACAGGAACCCTGGTCATCGTAACGGTCATCGTAAGTTATGTGACGCTGGCCATCGGAGGAGCCATCTATTTCTCCACTGTCATGACCGGTACCCTGATGAAACCGATCTTTGAACGAATGAAGCTGAAACCGGAAAACCTCTCCAGGATCCTGGAAGACACCGCCACCCAGGCTGGTGCGCTGATCCCCTGGACGGGTGCCGGAATCTATACCGCTGCCACCCTGGGTGTTCCCGTGATCGCATATCTTCCTTACACATTCCTGGCATTCATCACACCCATGGTTTCCCTGTTCTACGGTATTACAGGTCTCACCATGACCCGTATGGACAAGGAAGAAGTGCAGAAGGTACGCGTGAGAAGAGAAAGAGAAAAGAAGCTCATGATGAAATCCCTGGAGGCCAACTCTTAATCAGTAAGAGTCCAAAAGTAAAACGGGGTTCAGTCATATCGATAACTCCCTGGAAACACGGAAGCCAGAAAGGCTCCGTGTTTTCTTATGCCCTTTTCTCCAAAATGATCGACTACTCTTACGTCCTGCGATGTGGATATGATATGATTATCCATAAGAATAACGTATAGAAAGAGGTATGACATGATCCAGTTTGAAAGAACGCCCGAAATGAATACAGCCATGAAAAGCCTGGTGGAATCCATGCACAGCATGCGCGCCTATCTAACTGATGTGCTTCCTTATATGGAGACAGTACTGACGCCAGGAAAGGAGAAAGCGCTTCTTTCCATTCTCCGTAAATACGATATTCCTGAAGAAAATCTGCAAAAAGACATCCATATGCTGAAGGAAAACCCTTATTTCAGGAGCATCAGACTGGAGAAAGTGGACACGGATACCGTACGCTATCAGAGATCCGTCATCAGAAAAAGAACGCTCATGAACATGGATTTTCATAAACCCCTTGGCAGATATCTCTTCCACTATCATCCCATCGGATATTTCAGCGAGGATCTGGAACTGCCTGTGCTCATGGAGGGTGATAATGTCTGGATGTCCCCTGCCGTCAGCGAAATAGAGAGCATGCGAGAGGGCATCGACAAAGGTCACGGAAAATGTCTGACCTTCGGCCTCGGCATCGGCCTAATCCTCTACATGTGGCTTCTAAAGGATGAGGTGGAAAGCGTCACCGTTGTGGAAGTCAATAAAGATGTCATCAATCTATTCGAGAAACAGATCCTGCCTCAGTTCGATACAGAGAAAAAAGTGACCATCATCCATGCCAGTGCCTATGACAGATGGAACGAAGCATTCCTCAAGGAATTCGATTATGTCTATGCGGATTTCTGGGAATCCACAGAAGACGGACTGGTCTGCTACACAAACCTCATGGAGAAGAAGATTGATCTTCCCCATATTGACTACTGGATTGAAGACTCCATTCTTGCAGACATCAAGTATATGGTCCTCTCCTATCTCTCCGTAGTCTATCATAAGAGAAGCATCATGGATTTCATGTCCTCCATAGACCCAGCCATGAAACGTTATGCCATAAAGATCAACAAGTACTTCAAAAGAAGAAGTGATACCATCCACACAGAGGATGAACTTCTTGATCTCATTCATTCAAAGAAAGTGCTGAGAGAGATTTTATCCATATAAGAAAGCTCTCTTTGATTCTGTAACACGCTATATAACCGATACTCTACTGAGCACTAGGAGAGCAGTATGATGACATGGACACTTGAAAAATACAACAAAGATCATAGCCCCGCTATAAAGAATCTTATTAGGGAGGATGAATTTGTCAGAAGGGACATCTTAGGCTGTCTGGAGGAGTTTCCTGAATACGCCATGATCGTCAGATCAGATGGCTTCATTGCAGCCATCTGTGTCTATACCGGAATTTCAGAAAAAACCAGCTTCACCTTGTATGTGCATCCTGACTATAGAAGTCAGGGAATCGGATCCTTACTCCTCTCCTCTCTGGAAAAAGAAATGGCAGAGAAGGGTGTGAAAGAAATCGTGTGTGATTACAAGGTGGATGACTCCATAAGGGGATTTCTCAGTAGAAAAGGATATGAGAAATGGTTCCGCTCCAGACATATGATTTTCAGCGGAACTCTGCTATCACCACAAAACCCTTCCGTTTCAGCCTATGTGGACAGTGATTATCTCCATGTCCAGAAAATATTCAGTGAATCCTTCCACAGAATGAGGCTTCATGTAGGCATTTCCTCCACTCTAAGTGCTCCATCAGAAGAAGAAAGATCTTATTTTCTGAAACATGCGGAAGATATCTTTGTATTGAGGGACAACAGCGAAATTGTCGCTGTGGCCATGGTGGAAGGAAACGAAATCGATAAGATTGCCGTGGCAGTGGATGAACAAGGGAAGGGATATGGAAAAACTCTTCTAGCTTACACAGTGGGCACACTTCTTCATAGAGGATTCAGTGAAGTCACATTATGGGTTGTGGATGGAAACCCTGCCAGAATGCTTTATGAGCACTTCGGGTTCAGAATGCACCGGCTTCACGAATTTGTCCAGAAGAAGCTGTAGAAAATGCATGGAATGATTTGGGACTGGCTTGATGTTCAAGCCAGTCCCTTCATCTTTATTTCACTGCTGCGCATATTCCAGTATTTTTCTTTCTATCGCCTCTTTTTCTCCGCTTCCATTGGTTTTGAATCTGAGCAGAGGGATCTGATAGAGACTGAAAACCCGATCTTTCATCAAATCTCTTTCTTTCTGCTTTGTTCCTTCTTTATGGAAATGGAACCCATCCACTTCTATGCCGAATACAGGTTTCTTGGTGATTTTGTTATAAATCATGAAATCCACATGAGTCGCTCTGTTCATGACATATCGTGTTTCTTCGTCTGACAGATGCTTTGGATTTCTTATGAGCATATTGAGAGGCTGATGCGCGATGACCCCAAGGGATAGATAATCATATTTCTTAAGAAGTCCGCTGATGACCCCAAACATGAGATTTTCCGAATCGTATTCTGATATGGTTCTATGATCCTTCAGAAAATCCATTCTCTCTCTTGTATATTGTGTATACAGATAATCAAATACAGAGTAGAGTTCACTTTCCACCACTTCAAAATTATTGTACTCAATGTATGAAATCAGATCACCAAAGTTGCTGTCCTTAGGCTGCTCATTGCCTGAAACCACCAGACATAATCTTTTTTTCGCACGAGATATGGCCACATTCAGTAGATACGGATCATCGGAAAAATCAGTGACCACATCATCTACTGGTGTAAGGATGATGGTGTCCTTTTCTCTTCCCTGAAATTTATGCACCGTTGCCACGTCGATTTCAGTCTTGTCACCTAAACTGTCTCTGATGGCGTGGACCTGTTCATTATAGGGTGCTATAACCCCGATCTCCTCATTTCCCTCTTTACTCAAAGCAGGAAGTGCTTCTTTCATGAGCACATCGATCTGTCTCTGATTGAAGTGTTCTCTTCTGTGATTCCCAGTGACAGTCTTAAAAAGCGATATGGCATCGGATTCTCCTCTATCCTGTGTCATGACAATGAGCTCGTTGTTATAGAACTTCTGATTGCAGAATCCTATGATTTTGGGATGACACCTGTAGTGTTCTCGCAAAAGCGTCTGTGGTATGTCAGGAATGATTCTGCATACAGATTTCAGGAAGCTGTTCTCTGAAAAAGAGTACCCTTCAGGAAGATCGTACCTGCTGAAAATCTCATCGGTGGTTTTCTTCATTTCTTCTGAAATCACATTGGGAAGCTGCTTCAGATCCCCCACAATGACAGCATTCTTCGCGCAGGAAAGTGCCAGGGCACCAGTCGTCACATCCACCTGGGAGGCTTCATCCATAATCAGATAATCGAACATTACATCTTTCCCCAGACTGCTCTTCGATGAGAAGGTGGTGCTTAGCACAATAGGATACTCCTCTATGATCTCACGGGGATGTTTCCATAAATCCTCGCCTTCGAATACTTTTCGGTCTCTCTTCTTGCCAAATTTTTCATAAAGTTCCGCTTTCAGATAGTCCATGGAAAGCTTTGTCAGATGATCCATCTTATCATGATCTGACTTAAGCCCATCAGAAAGAGCATGGATTTCCGCCTTCAGTTCAGACTCCTTCGCATCATAATATAGCTGCTGAAAGTGAGTGATGACTTCAGGCAGTTTCTTTTTGTATAGTCTCCAATCTGAAATCCCTATGATTCTCATATTCTTCAGCTTGAACCAGAACGGAATCTTTTTGTCTTCTTCTTCATAGGCATAGCACTGCTGCCAGATACGCATCATCTTTTTGGAGGAATGAGGGATGCTTTTTCTTTTCAGTGTGATTCCCGTTTCTTCACAGTATCTCTTGAAGTGTCTGATTTCTGTTTCCAGAGACTCCATTTCCTGACGTGTCATCGCTAGTCGTTCCTGCCTTTGGAAGACCTCATGGAGCTCCAGTGATACCTTCCTGATACCTCGATGAAAAAACCCTTTCTTCTCTTCATCCGCCTTCCAGCCTTCTATAACCGGATAGGTTCCTGACTGTCTTTGTATGAACTGATTCTTGTTCTCAGAATTTCCTAATGACGCCACAAGAAAACCAAGGTCATATCTGTCAGAAGACAGTTTCTCCTCCACATTGGCAATGGCAGAGTTGTTGTTGGAGACCACAAGGACCGTTTTCCCTTGCATGAGGATATTCGATAGGATATTCAGTATGGTCTGGGTCTTCCCCGTACCAGGAGGACCCTGAATCACACTGAACTGATTGGTCATGGCATTTTTCACAGCCTTGAACTGGCTTGCATTTCCTCCGAAGGGAAAAATCAGGGGAGGCACCTTGAAGGTTCTCATCGAATGCCTCTGGGGATTCAGGTAAACAGCCATGGCAGAGTCCCGATCGATGAAATCCAGTTTCTCGTACTGTCTGTGCAGCAGCACTGCCCCTTCTTCTGTACGGAGTTCATTGACAGCAGCCAGTCTCCTGAAATACTCAAGGCTGCTTCGGGTATCTTCATTATTCAGACAGGATACACTTATTTCAAGATGACGTTTATGGAAGCTTCTTCCGCTTCCATCACCATACTGTACAAACCAGTATCTGCCGCTTTTACCACTGAATTCATGAATCCTATGAATATTGAATAGTTCCCTTTCCTTATACCGGATACTGATCCACTGATGATCAATGATCTTTGGATTTCTCATCCACTCAACAGACTGGAAATTATAATGGTATACCTTACCGTTTTTAAACGTTACATCATATTTTTTTGTCTCAGGATTATATGCACAGTATCTGACATTTTCCGTAATGTCTTTGTCTTTGCATAGAATCAGGTGCTGACTCGTATCCATTGGTCCCTCCATTTTCTACAGGCATTTCCGACTTATCGCTCAGATCTTGCAGATCATCTTCCTTTTACCTGGTGATGATTTTCAAAAGATCTTCTCCATACTTACTGATTTTGACTTTCCCGAATCCGGATATTTCCATGAGCTGTTCCAGACTTTCAGGTTTTCTGTTCACAAGTTCCTCCAGCTGGGCATTGCTGAAGATCATGTATGCTTTGACCTCTTCTTCTCTGCTTTTCTGAAGTCTGTATGCCTTCAGAAATTCATATAGACTTTTCTGCTGCTTCTCCTCTATCTCAACCTGATCATCAGCTTCCTTCTCTTCCTGTACATTCTGCAAATCATATTTTGCTGTGTAGTCCATCTGACTTGGTATATGAAGTTTCATGAAGCTTTCCGCCATTTCTTCCATCTTCTTATCTGAGGATTCCTCATTTTTACTCATGGAATCTGTTTTTCTGATATGACTGATCAGCTGATCATGTCTGATGATCAGCTTCTTCAACTCTTTGTCCGCATAACGCACATCAATAAGACTCTTGCTATTGGCCAAAACGACTATGGATTTATAGTTATCATCAAAACATTTTTCAAACATCATCTTAAAGACCATGTTGCTTTTGTCTTCTTTCCTGACTGCTTTTATGAGATCCAGATGTCTCTTATTCTGGGTAACGGGGCTGTATATGCCTTCTCGAATCTTCTTTCCGTTGAAATGAATCGTCCGGATGAAATCTCCTGATTCATTCACCAGTATATCGCCGAAAAGATTCTTGCATTCGATGACATAGACAACTTTTCTTGTTATGGCGAGGAAGTCGATCTGCGCACTTTTATTTTCATATTCTAGTCTCAGATCCCTCAGTATGAGCATGGGCATGAAACTGTTCATCAGTTCGTAAAGAACAGCTTTTTCTCCCTTTTCACCATACTCCAGAAGCCTGATCTCTTTCAGAATCTGATTCTTCGTTTCTCCAGATGCTTTTTCCTTCATTCCTTCCAGTATTTCAATCTGTTTTGTCAGTCCATCAGAGTCTTTATACAGCATCGGTCCCTTTAGTTTATCAAACATCCCCATATCCCACCTCTATTTCACTTTCTTCATTCATTATAATAACTATACTAAATATCGTATTGAATTTATATATTATATGGTGGTTGAATTTACTTTTATACTGATTTAGATACTCCTCAGTTTCTGAATTACCCATGCTTCTTCCAGTGCATGAAAAGCTCCCCCTGATGAACAGTTCAATTTCAAACTGCTTACCAGGAAGAGCACTATAGAACTTCATACTGAGGGAGATCTGCTGTAATTCATTCTACGCATAACTGTGAATGCTTGGGAGCAGTGTATTGACTCCAATATAGGTGAACAGCACACAGATGAATCCGATGACCGCAAACAGCGCAGCCTTTTTCCCTCTCCATCCTCTTGTGATTCTAAGATGGAGATAGATGGAATAGATGATCCAGGTGATGAAGGACCAGGTTTCCTTGGGATCCCAGGCCCAGTACCTTGACCATGCCTGCTCTGCCCAGATGGCACCTGTGATCATGACCAGGGTCAGAAAGAAATATCCCGCAGCCACAGCGCGATAGCTTATGAAATCAAGCTTCTTGAGCTCTGGTACATGCTTCGAAATGAATCCGTCTTCTCCCATCCTGTCTCTTATGAGATACATGACAGAGACGCCGCAGGCCACGCCGAAAGCTCCGTAACTGATCACCGCAGTCGCCACATGAAATACCAGCCAGTTGCTCTGAAGTGCCGGCATCAGCGGCCTGATGTCTCTGCTCTGCATGGCCGCATAGCCGATGACCAGCAGTATGATGGGCATCACGAAGGTGCCCATGGCCTTGAAGTTGAACTTCTTTTCAAAAATGATGAAGAGAAGCACAATGCCCCAGGCGAAACTTGTGGCAAACTCATACTGATTGGTCAGGGGCACTCTGCCCGATTCAAGTCCTCTTATGACAAGGGCTGCCGTATGAGAGAGAAATCCGCCGTACAAAATATAGGTTGCAATGGTGCCCGGCTTTTCCTTTCTGCCTATGAAAAATATAAGATACAAGATCATGGATATGGCATAGATGCCTATGGCGATGTAAAAAAAGATGTTCTCCAGTCCCATTACTTTTCCCCTCCCTTTGTCTTATGCTCTTCCAGTTTCTCTTCCAGGTAAAGTCTGAACGCTTCTTTGTTCTTCGGTGTATCTCCATGAAGCAGCCATCCAGCCTCCTGCTCCTCGAAAATTATATGCTGAGGTACATAGTAGAAGGTCAGAAGCAGTCCCAGAAGCATCATGACACCTCCGATACCTGCGAAGATGGCGCCAGGGTCCTTCACCACCTGAAGCACTGTATAAAGTCTTGGCTCGAATGCCTGAAAGCTGATGCCCTTATACGTCACCGTCTCCCCGATGGATGCCACATTCATGTAGACACTTTCCCCATTCTCATAGAGGGTGAAAAGATACCTCGGATTGTTGAGAAATGGTGTCCTGGTGTAGATTTTCCCATCCGATAGCAGAAAATCCGGATAGAAGTTCCGAAATTCTATGGCCAGATTCTCCTCTTCCAGAAACAGAATCCCGGACTGATAGAACCGTTCTCTTCTGATCTCCTCTTCCTCTTTATTCACAATGATGTTCATCATCCAGCCAGTACCGCTCTGATAGACCTTATAGCCTTTTACACGCATGGGATCATTCACGGAGATCTCTTCGCTTTTTAGAATCTCCCCCTCACTGCTCTTGTAGTCCACTGTGGAAATATACTGATGGATACTGTAATCACTTCTGTACTCGATATCAAAATCATTGAGGTCCATATGATACTCCGTATCTTCCATGAAGAGCTCATCTCCAGGAATCCCCCTTACATAGGTCTCGTATCCCCATATCTTTCCGGCTGCAAAAGCTACAATGACCACAAGTAGTCCCAGGTGCACAATGAAGGACCCGAAATAGCCTGCTCTTCTTCTTACCCCATACCAGATCTTCTTCTCTTCCAGTATGACTTCTTCCGTTTTTCGAAATCCCAGGTTCGTCAGGAATTTTCGAGGATCCTGCGTAGAAACTGTCTCGATCTCTGTATTTTTTCTTTGCAGGAGATCGGATTCAAAGACCTCTGATTTTCTATACTGCCTTATGGCAGAGGGCAGTCTTCTGATGCTGCAGAAAAAAAGATTTACGGATAAGAGCATGGTAAGCACCATGAAATAGATGGAATGATAGACGTCACTGAGCTGAAAGACTTCAATGAATCTCACCAGGGTCTCACTGTAATTCTCCTCATAAAACCCGGGAAGATTTCCCTGAGGAAGAAGTGTACCCAAAGTGGAGTAGAGTGCAAGCAGTGCAAGCAGAATCATTCCGAACTTCATGGATGAAAAGAATCTTAGTATTCTTCCTTTCCGTTTTTTTCCCGTTCCCCCGTTTCCCATAATACCTCCAGCTAGAAAATAAGACTCCCGTTTCAGGAGTCTTATTCATCTTTTATTTGATATATTTGCTTCACTGTCAGTTCAGGATAGATAATGCTTCTTCTGTGAGACTTCTGGAAAGATCCAGCAGCTCATGAGCTTTGGCATTATTATGGAATCCTTCACTGTTCTCGACGAATACGAAATCCCAATACCATTGCGCTTCTCTATGCAGCTGTCTTGCTTCCACAATCTTATCTTCCGAGATTCCGTTGCTTTCCGCATTCTTCAGTGCATCAATAAGATCCACAATGAGCAGTGCCGTTTCATTCATCTTTTCTTCCACAGCACCTTGAAGATCCTCCACTCTCTTAGTGAGGCTTTCCGCCGTGAAGTCCTGATGACATCCAAGGCACGAAGCTTCTATGGTCTTCAGTGGACTTGTCCACTGATGGGCTGGAAGCGTTTCGCCGTCTGCGCCTTCCATATCAGGCATGTGGCAGGTGATACAGGTAACGCCCATATTGTTATGGATGCTTCCCTGATAGGTTTCCCATTCGGGATGCTGCACTTTCAGTAGCTCTGCTCCTGAACTTGGATGCACCCAGTCGGAATAATCCGCTTCATCATAGTAGGCCATCATTTCCGCAGGGGTCAGTCCATTTACAGAAGGCATGATGACTTCTTTTGTATCCGGATCTAGATAATACTCCACATGACACTGCGCACAGACCAGATCTCCATCCTTGAATTCTCCACCGATGCCTTCCAGCGCAGTGCTTAGATGTTCTCTTGTAATGGTAATGACACCCGGCTCGTTCTTGTGACAGTCATAGCAGCTGATGGTTTCCATTTCGCTCTTGTCCACGTCCTCAAACACCATGGCATGAGCTTCCTCGCCGTGCTCCTCTACTAGTTCCAGAAATCCGCTGGTCTTACAGGACAAGCAGCTCGCTCCGGGTTTACTTCTTTCTGTATGAATGATGTCTTCCAGTGCATAGGTATGTCCTCTTGCTCTGAGATATTCCACACTGAAACTATTTCCTTCATATAGCACTTTCAGATAGGGATATTTCTCCAGGTAGTCGATGGGAACAGATCCTCCATAGGTGGTTTCCTCCATCTCGCTGTTTTCCAGATAACTTGCATAGATTTCAGGATGTTCCTCTTCCCATTCGCTGGCTGAAATAATACCCTCCTTACTTCCGGAACAAGCAGTCGACAGAATGGCTATACCGATGGCTGAAAGTAACAGTAGCCGTTTCTTCATAACCTTCCCTCCTCACTGTTTGTTTTTTATCTTAATATTCAGTCTACGATATTATTATAACATATATGCACTAAAATATTATCTTCATTTCCAATACAATTCAGGTTCAAAATTGGTCTATTCTTAAGAATCGCAGCACAAAAATAGAAGGCCAGAACGCTTCACCAATCCATTTTTAATGGGTACAGCATGTTCTTAGCCTTTTTCTCATGGAGTATCCATCAATTTTTCAGTACCAACTCACGATCTTCTGCTTTTTAGATGCAATGATATTACTCCTCATTCCAATCTTCCGGAAGTTTTACCTCTTCAAGGACTTCCTCTGTTTTCTCATCCAGATAGCGAATCAGAAGATTAAACTCCTCTCCCTCAAAGACCTGGTACATGGCTACGGACATCATGATGGTCAGTGCGGACAGATCAAAGGCATTATCATACTCTTCCCGGTCTACCATCACATCCACTTTTCTGTAGTCATCGGATCTTCTCACATCTTTGATGTAGGAGGTCTCTTCGTCGGTCATCAGCATATTGAATGCTTCATCGACGCTTTCCCTCATTTCCTCCATGAGCTCTTCGTGCTTTGCACGACTCATGGTCAGCTTCAGAGATCCATCCGCAAGAACCTCTGCATCTTTCATGCCCGGGTTCTCAGAAAGATAGGCCTCCTTGTCAAAATCACTCAGATCCCCTGCAAGATCCGAGGGTAATATGATTTCAACGCTGAGAAGATTCTTGTCCACACTGACTTCTTCCTGCTGCTCTTCGCTCTGCTTTTCCGTAGATCCCTGACTTTCCTGATTCTCATTCTTTCCGGCACACCCTGCCATGGTCGTGATCAGCATGCTGATCACAAGAAATATTGCCGTCTTTTTCATTTTTATTCCTCCTCAATATACACTTTTCTGTTGTATTCATCTTAGCAGATTAGCTGTCCTTCTATCTGTACAATCAATATTTTTCGTTAAGAAAAAAATTATTCATTTTGAAGTGTATACATTTTCAATTCTTAATTGTGTCAAAATATCAGTCTATTCACTACAATTAATATGGAAATCCTTAATATATGGCTCAATATAAGGGGTTTTGTTCATTTGACACCTGGTTTTCAGAGGCGTAGGATAAAATCTGTTGATCTAACTCAGATGAAAGGAGACCCCATGCAATTATTAATACTTATTCTTAAAGATATTGAATGTATCGACAATCTGCTGACCGAACTTGCTGAAGCTGGTATCAAAGGTGGAACGCTCTTGGAAGGCAAAGGTATGGCCAATGTACTGATGCAGCACGAAGAGCTTCCCGTATTTGGTATGATGAGGCATCTGATGTCCGATACCTATGAAGAGAACAGCCACGTACTTCTGTTCGTACTACGAGATGAACAGGTTCTGAAGACAAAATCCACCGTAAAGAGAATTACAGGTGATCTCAATAAACCCGGAGCCGGAATCATGTTTTCCATTCCGCTGACTTCTGTGGAAGGGCTAGGTGAATAGGCATGGAAATGAAAATATTCATCTATCTCGGCATCGCACTTCTTTTATCTCTTCTGTCCAGTAAGGCAATCAAGAAATTCCATCTGCCTAATGTCACAGCCTATCTCATCATGGGACTTCTTGCAGGCCCCTATATGTTCAAGCTGCTTCCCCATGAAGCCATTGTTTCCTTTGAACCCATTTCAGAAATCGCCCTGGGATTCATCGCCTTTTCCATCGGTTCAGAGTTCAAATTCAGTTACCTCAAGAAGGTAGGAAAAGCGCCCGTGGTCATCGCCGTACTTGAAGCCTTCATGGCTGTTGCCCTGGTGGACCTGGCTCTGATCCTCACAGGACATGATCTTTCCTTCTCTCTGATGCTTGGTGCCATTGCAGCAGCCACAGCTCCAGCGGCTACACTGATGGTTGTACGTCAGTACAAGGCGAAGGGGCCGGTTACAAATACCTTGATGCCTGTGGTGGCCATAGATGATGCCATCGCACTGATGCTGTTCGGGATTTCACTGGCCATCGTGAAGACACTCAATGCCACAGAGGAAGTTTCCCTCCTTATGACACTACTTAAGCCATTTTACGATATCATCGGTGCATTGCTGATTGGTGCTGTGATGGGCGTCATCCAGACCCTACTCATCAAATGGTTCAGTGGAAGAGGAAACAGACTCTCTGTCACCATCGCCATGATTGCTCTGACCTTAGGACTTTCAAAGTACCTGGGCTTCTCAGAACTTCTGTCCTGTATGGCGCTGAGCGCAGTATTCGTCAACTTCTCCAGTACAGCCAATTCTGTATTTGATCAGATCGAACGCTTCACGCCTCCCATCTTCATGATGTTCTTCTTCATCTCCGGAGCAGATCTTAATATAGCGATTCTTCCTTCCGTTGGTGTAGTGGGACTCATCTACGTGATCGTCAGAGTCATCGGTAAAGTATCTGGAGCAACCCTTGGTGCAAGTCTTTGCAAGTGCGAGGAACCCGTCCGCAGGTATCTGGGATTCACCCTGATTCCCCAGGCAGGTGTAGCCATAGGGCTGGCTTCCGTAGCACTTTCCGTACTGCCGGAATACGGACAGACCATTAAGGTCATTATCCTTGCCGGAACAGTGATCTATGAACTTGTAGGTCCGGTGGTCACCAAAATCGCTCTGACAAAAGCAGGCGATATCCAGCCGGTACTGGAGAAGAAACTCAGTACAGCAGTATAGGACAAATCACGGCAGCTGAAGCATGGCATACAGGATGTGCTTCAGCTGTTTTTTCTTTATTGATTTTTAAAACTGTGCTAAAATGATATCTGTCATATTCGATAATAATTATCAGTTAAATAACAATCCATACATATTATCCTGACTATCTGATCCTAAAGGGGGATTCAATTTGTCCAGTATATTTAAAGCATCCAGATTCAATGCCCTTTCTCATACAGAGGAGGAAGGTCTGATCCTATATAACAGCTACACCGGTGCACTCATCGATTTCTCAAAGGACGAAAAGGAAGAAGTCCTGGGTCTTCTTAAAAACGCAGATGCACATCCTGATACGGAAGTGAAGAAAGCCCTTCAGGAGAACGGATTTCTTGTTGGAGAACACATTGATGAACTGAAAAGAGCACAGTTTCTCCATCAGTCCATGCATCGCACCGACATGCTTCATCTGATTCTCATGCCTACGGAAGCCTGTAATTTCAGATGCACCTACTGCTATGAGTCCTTCACCAGAGGAAAAATGACCGATGAAACCATCGCAGGGGTGAAAGCACTGGTGAGAGAAAGAGCCCGAACCATAAACACACTGCATATCAGCTGGTTCGGCGGGGAGCCCCTTCTGGAAATCGATCTTATGGAAGAGCTTTCAAAGGAGTTCCAGGCCATCGCCAAGGAACATGAGATCGCCTATTCCGCAGATATCTCCACCAACGGATACTTCCTGAACAGGGATGTGTTCAAAAGACTCCTCGACATGGATATCCGTCAGTACATGATCACCATCGATGGTGTGGAAGCGGTGCACGACAGCAGACGTTTTCTCATCGGCGGCGGAAAGACCTTCAAGGACATCATGGAAAACCTTAAAGGCGCCAGTGAAAGCAGTGAAGAATTCGACATCAGTATCCGTGTGAACTTCGACCAGGATAATCTGAAGGAAACCGAAGAGCTGACGGAGTATCTCAGGTCCTACTTCGCAGGGGACAAGCGGTTCGGTCTTCTCTATCGTCCTGTGGGACGATGGGGTGGTGAACATGACGAAGACATTCCCATCTGCTCCCATATGACCGCCAACAAGAAGATCTGGGCGTTCACTGCTGATGCAGTGGACAAGAACCTCTTCATGAGCTCCTCCATCTCGGGTATGATCATGCCTGGTGGCTCAGTATGCTATGCCGCAAAGCCCAATGCCATGGTCATCGGCTCCAACGGTCAGCTCTATAAATGCACCACAGCACTTGATGCCGACATCAACCATGTAGGGCATCTGAATATGGATGGAAGTCTTGACCTTGATTACGATAAGATCATCTCCTGGGTAACCTCTGGAGAAGAAACGGATACAACCTGTCAGTCCTGTTTCTACAGGCCTTCCTGTCAGGGAAATCACTGTCCCTGGTATAGAATGCTTACTGGAGACAGACCGTGCCCATCTGAGAAGAACAATATCCGAAAAGTACTTGGTCTCATCTGGAAAAACAGTCTACTATAAATCATGCTTATTGAAAGGAGGTGAGTCGATGCGTATCGTAAGACCTGCAGTTGCTCCTGCAAAGGTGAATTCCGGAAGAATCCTGAAGGCTGCTCCTGGAAACCTGAAGTAGTCCGTAGACTGCATAATATAGTTGAGAAAGACGCCCAGCGGCGTCTTTTCTCATTTCATGAAAAAGGGAACACTCTACGGATTCTTTCCGCTGTGAGTGTTCCCTGCCAATTATAGACTATACAATGGATGCTTCATAGATTTCCCTGACGGATTTTTCCAGGGTGGAATTGAATCTGACATCGCTGTAGGAATGATTCAGCCCTTCCAGCAGTGCTCTTGAGAAGCTTGCAATGAGACCAGGATGGCGTTTGAGAAGCACTACGGATTCTTCTCTTGAGTAGCCTCCGGATAGGGCCACTACTCTCATGACTCTGGGATGCTTGATGAGTTCCGTGTAGAATCCGTCTTCATCCGGAATGGACAGCTTCAGCATCACCATTTCATCTTCAGGAAGCTTCTCAAGATGCTTCAGAATTTCCCTTTTCAGAATCACTTCTGATTCCTTCTTGTCGGAACTTCTGATATCCACTTCCGGTTCGATGATCGGAAACAGTCCCACTTCAAGTATCTTCTTCCCGATTTCAAACTGCTGGGCCACGATTTCCCTGATTCCTTCTTCATTGGCTTTCTTGATTACAGAACGCATTTTGGTGCCGAATATATTATACGCCTTGGCTTTTTCAAGAATCTCATCCAGATTGTCAATGGGCTTCATGAGCTGTACCCCGTTCTTTTCTTCAGCAAGACCTTTATCCACTTTCAGAATTGGGATGATCCCCTTTTTCTGCCACAGATAATCTGCCGTAGGCATGCCTTCCACTTCTCTTTCCATGGTCTGCTGGAATAAAATCGCAGCAAGAATATGGTCCGAACTGAAAGCAGGGCTGGTCATGACTCTTGTTCTCATGGCATGAACCAGATCAAACATTTCCTTCTCATCTTTGTACTGATCTTTCTCAATTCCATATCCCGCCAATGCCTTAGGTGTACTTCCACCACTCTGATCCAGAGCAGCAATGAACCCTCTGCCCTGTCTCATTCTCTGTACCTGTTCCATGTTCATCTTAAAATCCCTCACTTTCCTATATTCTTTCAATCAGATACTTAAACCTATATACTTCTATGATAGGCTTTTAAAAAATAATTGTCAAAATATTTAGGCTATTAGCAAAGGGGATTTTCTACTTCAGAAGATCTTCCACGCCATTGATCATGGCCTGTTCATGTTCCTCTACAGGAATGACGATGCACTTCTGTCCGTCAATGATCTGGCTTCTGATCTTTGAGACCTTCTCCTCCTTCACCCGAAGGATGACATCATAGTCTCCGTTTACTTCCTTCTCCTTCTCTTCTTTGACTTTCTCCAGCTCCCCATGAAGAAGGCTCACTTCCTTCTTCAGCCTTTCTTCCTTCTCTCTCTGCTGCTTCTCCTTGAGCACCTTGGCATCGAGGAGGCTTTCAGCCAGCGGAAGATCTTCTCCATAGTAAGATGCATAGGATTCGGTGATTTCCTTCGTGACATTTTCCGGAATCCCGTTGTCCTTCAGTATCCCCTCCACATCTCTATGGGTCAGCACCATGGGCTCCACATCCGCATCTGCATAAGTGGCTTTGTAGTCTGCCACCATGGCACTGAGCTGATCCTGCACTTCCATGAAGATCTCTTCGGAAGGCTGGTTTCCTGCTTCCAGAGACCCCTTCACCATGGACTGGAAGGATTCCTTCTGAAGCTGCGCTGTCTCTCGCATTTCACAGCCCAGAATATCTTCCATGAACTCCGGATGGGGATCCTTGCCGTTCTTGGTGAAGTACATCACCGCATTAAGGTCCTGACTCCTGTCAATGAAAGCCGGATAGACGAATCCGTGCTTTGGCATCTCCACCACCCAGTCCCTGTGACGGGCACGGATCATGTTCTCGTCCTCCACATAGCTGAGCCCCGGATCCGAAAGCGAAACCGGACAGACAGCACACAGGACGTACTCATAGACCTCTTCCGATTCATCCAGCTTCAGGTTGTCTTCCGTCTTGGTGATCACATCATAAGCATCATGAAACAGGAGGATGATGAAGTTCCCGACATAATGATAGTTTTCAATGACGCTTTCGTAGAATGCATCCAGAAGTTCATCTTTCAGAAGTCTTGTTCTCTTGATGTCCATGAAGAAGCTCTGTTTCTCACTGATTTTACCTACTTCCTCCTGAAATCTGAGCTCCAGGAGGTTATTTCCCACTGTTCCGGTAAGCACTTTCTTGGCAATTTCAAGGTACTTGTGATATTCCTCTTCTTCCAGATTGAGGAAGGTCTCCCTGAATTTCGTCACAATCTTCTTTTCTCCGTTGACATAGCAACCAGTCATTTTGGAAAAGGTCGCCTGATCCTTCTTGTATCTTTTCTTGATTTCCAGTATATCTTTCTTCTGCATATTTACCCCTTACTTTCACTTCTATAAACTTAATCGTACTTCCCTAATTTAGCACAGAATCAGGATTCCTTCAAAGGACATTTCAGGTCCCTGCAGATTAAGAATATACCTGTTCTATTCTCCGTGGTATCATGGTATCAGAAATGAACCTGGAGGAGGAACTGATATGGAGATTGAAAAACGAAGAAAGACACTGCTGAATGAACTGCCCGGATTTTCCGGTGTCCTGTCCCTGACCAGAAAGAATGAAGTTCTCTATGAAGAGGCCTTTGGCCTTGCTGTGGTGAACGAAGCCGTGCCCAACACCGTGGGCACAAGGTTTCCTGTGGCATCTGGGTCCAAAATCTTCACAGCCGTGGCGGCCTTGAAGCTTGTGGAAAAGGGAGCCCTGTCTCTCACGGATTCCGTGACCACGCTTCTTCCTGACTCTTTTCCATTCATGGACAGAAGCGTTACTGTAGGACATCTTCTGACACATACTTCTGGATTTCAGGACTACTTCAGGGAAGATGCAGACGAAAACTATGCAGATCTCTGGAAGAACCTGCCCATGTACGCAATGAGAACCCCGAAAGATTTTCTTGTTCTTCTGAAAGACAACAGGATGGAGTTTCAGTCTGGAGAAAAATTCAGCTACAATGATGGCGGTTTTGTGATTCTCTCCATGCTCATTGAATCCGTCACCGGACAGCCTTTCCCTGAAGTGGTGAAGGAAACGGTATTCCTGCCGGCAGCCATGGAAGAGAGCGGATACTTCGCCATGAACGCTCTTCCTCCGAATACCGCTCTTGGATACTATGAAGAAGAACCTGGCCAGCTGGTATCTAACATCTATGCCATCCCGGTCATCGGTGGGGGTGACGGTGGTGCCTATACAACCGTCTCCGACATGAGGCGCTTCTGGAAAGCCCTGCAAAGTGAAAAGCTTCTTCAGGACCCCCTTCTCCTGGAAATGTGCTCTGTACAGGCTGAAAACGAGAAGGAGCGATACGGATATGGCGTCTGGATCAGAAAGGATGCTTCTCCCGTCTCGGGACTCTATGTCATGGGCGCCGACCCCGGTATCTCCATGATCAGCGAATATGATCTGAAAACGGAGCTTACTCTTACGATCCTGTGCAACAGAGAAGACCAGGCTTTTAAGGCTTATGGCATCATGAATAATTTCAGATAATCACTGCATAAAGAAGGGTCTCCCTCTGCTCATGATCGATTCTTGAGCAGAGAGAGGCCCTTCTTCGTAATAGACATACCCTATCTTTTTCAATACATATGTATGACGCTTCTATCTTTTCCACATCCTACACTTCCGGTAATTTTTTATCAATCTTCCTTTCTTTCTGATTGATTCATAATATGCAGCTTCCTATATATACTTTGAAAGCCGAAATTTTAAAAACAATTTATCATAATCATAAATCAGTTTCCCTTCTGCAGAAAGTTATTGAACTGTAAGTATCATTCTTATTATAATAAGTGGTATAAATTTGTAAAACGATAGTTTTTTTATCATTTTATTAAACAACTATCAATTTAGATTTAATAAGGGGGAATTATTTATGCAACAATTAAAACCTGAACAGACTCCGGAAAGAGGCATGTGGTCCTCACGTTTCGGTTTTCTCATGGCAGCTGTCGGATCCGCCGTAGGACTGGGAAATCTCTGGAAATTCCCATATCTGGCCGGTGAAAATGGTGGAGGCGCTTTTGTACTGGTCTATGTGGGACTGGTGGTCATTCTCGGTTTCACACTGATGCTGGCTGAACTATCCATCGGCAGACATACCAACTCTGATGCCTACGGCGCATACAATAAACTGAAGAAAGGCTGGGGCTTTATCGGAGGCTTCGGGATACTTGCAGGGTTTCTGATTCTGTCCTACTACTCCGTAGTCGGTGGATGGGTCCTGAAATACGTCGTGGCAAGCATCACAGGCGTAGGTGCAGATAAAGCGGGATACTTCACCAATTTCATCACTTCATCGGTGGAACCTGTACTTTATCATCTTCTTTTCATGGGGATTACAGCATTCATCGTTATTCGAGGAGTTTCCGGTGGAATAGAAAAGGCAGTAAAAATCGTCATGCCCGCTCTTTTCATCATGCTGATGGTCATCGTGCTCCGTTCCGTGACCCTGGAAGGGGCTTCTGAAGGGCTGAAGTATTACCTCACACCGAATTTCAGTGAAATCACGCTGAAGGTATTCGTAGCCGCTCTGGGTCAGGTGTTCTTCTCCTTGAGCCTTGGTATGGGCTGCATGGTCACCTACGGAAGTTATCTGAGCAAACAGGAGGACCTGGAAAAAGATGCCTTGCTGATTCCTTCTCTGGACTCACTGGTAGCCATCATGGCCGGATTTGCCATTCTTCCAGCGGTATTCGCCTTCGGTTTTGCACCTGGTGAGGGTCCTGGACTCATGTTCATCACCCTGCCGGCCGTATTTGAGAGCATGCCTCTTGGCACGATCTTCTCTCTGATTTTCTTCATTCTCGTCTTCTTTGCAGCCATCTCTTCTTCCATCTCCCTGATGGAAGTGACGGTAGCCTTTGGCATCGACAGACTGAAATGGAGCCGTAAAGTCTCCGTTCTTGTATTCACCACTGTGATGTTCGTCATCGGAATTGGCGCATCCCTTTCCATGGGTGCCTGGAGCGATTTCCTGATTCCATGGATCGACGGCAACAGCTATGGCATCTTCGACTTCCTTGATGTTGTGACATCCTATTACCTGCTGCCACTTGGCGGACTGCTCAGCGCACTGTTCATCGGATTTGTATGGGGTGTACCTAATGCCGTCAAGGAAATCAAGACAGGCGGAAACTTCAGAACTGAAAAGCTCTGGTCCGTGCTCATCAAGTACATCGTCCCCATCCTTGTTTTCGTCATTCTGCTGAGTACAACGGGACTGCTGGATAAGATCATCGGATAGCATGATTTCAACATAAGATAAAGCTAAAATGAAAAAGGACAGGAGTGTCATACACATGAAACTCCCGTCCTTTTTCATTGTCATTTATTTGTTAGTTTCTAAGAAATGCCATGTAGCCTTTCTTTGTTTCATAGACATCCGCTTTGCTTACAACTTCCCATGGCGCATGCATGTTAAGGACCGCCACACCGCAGTCGATGACTTCCATGCCATAAAGTGCCAGAATGTATGCGATGGTGCCACCGCCGCCTACATCGACCTTGCCAAGCTCTGCAGTCTGATAAGCCACATTGTTTTCATCAAGAATTCTTCTAAGGTCTGCCATGTATTCCGGATTGGCATCATTGGAACCTGATTTTCCGCCTGCACCCGTGAATTTGTTGAAGACCATTCCTCTTGAGAGTAGGGCTGCATTCTTCTTCTCAAAAGAAGATGCATAGGTCGGATCGTAGCCTGCACTGACATCGGAGGACAGCATTCTGGAATTTGCCAGAGCTCTTCTCAGAGTCAGCTCGCTGTAGATGCCCATGGCTTCCAGAAGCTCTGCCAGGGTATTTTCGAAGAATTTCGAACGCATCCCAGTAGCGCCGACACTTCCGATTTCTTCCTTGTCCACAAGAAGTGTGCAAGCTGTTCTTTTCAATGAATCGAATTCCAGCATGGCAGCCAGTGATGTGTAGGCACAGACTCTGTCATCATGTCCGTATGCCATGACCATGCTCCGGTCAAGGCCGGCCTCTCTTGCCCGACCTGCAGGAACCACTTCCAGCTCTGCTGAAAGGAAATCATCTTCTTCGATGTCGTAGGTATCCTTCAGCAGTCTCAGAACTTCCTTCTTCACAGAATCCTTCTCTTCACCTTTCAGCGGCTTATTTCCGACGATGATGTTCAGATCATCCCCTTCAATGACCTTCCCTGCTTTCTTTTCAAGCTGCTCCCTGGAAAGATGAATCAGAAGATCAGAGATGAACACCACTGGGTCTTTTTCATCTTCGCCGATGACCACGTCAATGGCTGTTCCGTCCTTTTTGATCACCACTCCATGAATGGCCAGTGGAATAGTTACCCACTGATACTTCTTGATTCCACCATAATAGTGTGTATCAAGGTATGCAAGGTCTGTATCCTCATATAAAGGATTCTGCTTCACATCCAGTCTTGGTGAATCCACGTGAGCACCAAGAATATTCATTCCCTTTTCAATGGACTCCTCTCCGATGAGAAACAGTGCGATGGCTTTCTTCATGAGGGTTGCATAAACCTTGTCCCCAGCCTTCAGCTTCGTCTTGTTTCTGATGATTTCCTCCAGATTCACATAACCCGCTTTTTCCGCCATTTCAGCAGATACCTTCACGACTTCTCTTTCCGTCTTTCCGGCATCCAGATAAGCCATGTATTCCTTGTTCACATCTTCCAGTGTCTCCAGTTCTTTCTGATCATAATTCAGCCAGATGTTTTTTCTTTCCAATTTCTTATCCCCTTTTCATTTCATATTTTAATATCACTGTTTTCAATTATAACATAAGACATTCAGGGGATATTCGCTCACCAGTACAGTTTCCTTCAGAAGAATGCAATAATTCCAGACATAGATATACCCGGTGCTTTCGCATCGGGTATGTAGCTGAAAGACGTTTACGTTCTTACTTCCAGACTATCTGTTTCTCTTCTTGTCGTCATCATCAAAGGCATCGTTGATTTTATCTGCAACGCTGTCTTTTGCTTCCTCAAAATCTTCTTCTGCTTCCGCTTTCTTCTGCTGAAGCTTTCCTTTCAGTTCCTGAGATTCATCATCTGTTATTTTACCAACAGTTTCGTTTAGTTTTCCTTTTGCTTTGTCCATTTTATTGTCAAATTTATCCTTAAAATCTGTCATTCATGATCCCTCCTGATTTTTTTCATACTGTTCAAGCTGATTTTTAAAACGAATCTCTCGCTTCGTCTTTCATCCTATACGTTCATGGTAACACCATTAACCACTACAATACCATAGAATCTCAGGGAATTAACTGATAATTCAGTCTTCATTCACTATAGACACAGTTCTCTCATCTTATTCATTCTTCTCCAGAGCACGGAGTTTCTCCACAATTTCTCTGGTGACTTCTTCAATTTCTCTGGTCCCATCGATTCTCACCAGGAGTTTCTTCTTCTCGAAATAATCAATCAGCGGCATGGTCTGTTCCTCGTAGACTTTCAGCCTTTCTTCCACGGCTTCCACATGATCATCACGTCTTTGTACCAGTTCATGACCGCAGTGATCACAAAGACCTTCCTCATCAGGAGGATTGAACTGCAGGTGATAGCTTGAACCGCAGAACTTGCAGATTCGTCTTCCCGGCATTCTTTCTTTTATATAGGAGGATGGTACATCAATGAGAAGTGCCGCATCCAACATCTGACCACTTTCACTGATCATCCTGCAGAGCACATCCCCCTGATGAACGGTTCTCGGGAATCCGTCCAGGAGATACCCCTCCTTCACATCATTCTGCTCCAGGCGGTTCATCACCAGGTCAATGGTCACTTCATCCGGCACCAGAAGACCCTGGTCGATATAGTTTTTCGCCTTTCTGCCCAGTTCCGTTCCTTCAGAGATGTTTCTCATAAAGATATCTCCAGTGGAAATATGAGGTATACCGAATTTTTCAGATATGAATTTTGCCTGTGTTCCTTTTCCTGCGCCAGGTGGTCCCAGTAGAATAATTCTCATAAAAAATCCCTCCACAGATGATCGGCCGAATTTTCTGACCATTTTATTTTAGCTTAGCACTTATTCACTGAAATTTCCATAGGGTTTCCCGTGTTGCTCCGTTTCCATCCACTTTTCCCCTGAACCTTCTGACATCCGAGAGAAACAGTTCCAGATGCGGCAGATTTCGGACTCTTTCATCGTAGTGCCGTTCATGAAGAAATGCAGGAGGCTTTCTGTTTCTGATCTTCTTTTTGGCGTGACAAAAGAATGCAAGCCCGAGGGAAGTCGCTGTATCGACGACCTCCTTCGGGCTTGGAAATATTTCATGGCAACTGCATCCTATGTCAGAGCCTTTCATTTCACTTCAGGCTTAGTGGCTGAAAAGTCAAATCTCATCTAAACAGCCTGTTCCAGGGAAACCCTCAGCTTCTTTGATTTTGCCCACTGCAGATAGACCATGGTGAAGATCACAAGTATTCCAGTGAAATCCGTCAGAAAGTTCGGATCAATGAGCATGAGTCCTGCACCGCCTATGATCAGCCTTTCCCAGGCTTTCATCTCCGTCAGCATAAAGCCTTCCATGGCCACTGAAACTCCGAAGATGCCGATGAGAGAGGTGATGACGATTCGCACCACTTCCGGAACCGTGGTATCAATAAGAAGCATAGCAGGGTTAAAGGCGAAGATGTAAGGTACGATGAAGGCGGTTATGGCGAGTCTAGTAGCCTGTACACCTGTCTTGAACGGATTGGACTTGGCGATGGCAGACCCCGCATAGGCCGCCAGGGCTACCGGTGGCGTGATATCCGCCACGATGCCGAAGTAGAATACGAACATATGAGCTGCCAGCATCGGTACCCCCATACTCATGACGATGGGCGCGGTGATGGTGGCCATGATGACATAGTTCGCCGTTGTAGGCACACCCATGCCAAGAATGATGCAGCTGATCATGGTGAGGAACAGCGCAAGCAGTTTACTGGTTCCGGCAACCCCCATAAGGACATTGAGAAGATCCTGCCCGAGCCCTGTCAGTGTGACGATTCCTACTATGATACCGGCGATGGCGCAGGCGATGGCAACCCCCATGGTGTTTTTCGCTCCGTTTGCCAGCGCTTCCGTAAAGGTCTTCGGTGTAAGCCTCGTATCTTTACTGAACATGCTCACGATGACCGCCGTCAGAATCGCATAGATTGCCGAATAGGCTGGGGTTCTTCCCATGCTCATGAAAGTGATGAGGGTTACAATCGGCAGAAACAGATATCCTTTCTTGAAAAGCAGCTTCCAGAAATTAGGAATGCTTTCCTTAGGCAGACCCTTTAGTCCCAGCTTCTTGGCTTCCAGATGAATCATCATGAAGATTCCGGAGAAGTAGAGAAGGGCAGGCAGGATGGCTGTCATGGCAACAGTGGCGTAAGGTGTATCCGTCATCTCAGCCATGAGAAATGCTGCAGCACCCATGATCGGTGGCATGATCTGTCCGCCTGTGGATGCTGCCGCTTCCACGGCAGCTGCGAATTCGCTTTTATATCCAGTCTCTTTCATGATGGGAATGGTTACGCTTCCGCTTCCAACCGTATTGGCCACAGAGCTTCCGGAGTACATTCCCTCCAGTGCACTGGATATGACCGCCACTTTAGCAGGTCCGCCGGAGGCTCCCCCTGCTATGGAATTCGCCATATCGATGAAAAAGGTTCCGATGCCTGTCTTTTCCAGAAAAGAACCCAATATGATGAACAATACAATGAAGGTTGCTGCGACGCCAAGGGGTGTTCCGATGATTCCATCTGTCGTATAGAAAAGCTGATGGATGATTCTTCTCACAGAATGTCCGGAATAAAAAGCATAAGCTACAAATCCAGCTGCCACAACAAGGATCGGCAGGCCTACCACTCTTCTGCACAGCTCCACCAGAAGCAGCGTACCGATGATACCCATGGTGATTTCAAGGGGACCGATGTTCACCGCTTTTGCCACGATGGCTTCAAAATTAAGTACATAATAGAAGAATGCGCCTCCCCCCATAACCGCAAAGAGCAGATCATACCAGGGAATTCTGTTCACTCTTTTTGCATGATCTTTACGAATCGGATAAATCAGAAATCCGATGAAAATCAGAAGCCCGATGAAGGAGGACCTTCTCACCTGTTCCGGCGGCGTGGCGATGAGTGTCATCCAGAACACATAGAGTGTAAAAGAGACCAGAAGTCCCGTGATGACATGCTTCATGGTTCCTGTGAAATGACGTGTGTTGGACTCACGATCAAATTCAGCCAGCAGATCTTCCACTGCTGCCCCATCCGTTATGATTCTATCCAGATCTTTTGTTTTCTTCATATCTCTCTTCTCCGTTTCTAATTCACTACAATTTCTATCGATGCGTTTCTCCCGCATAGTTCTCTCAGGCTGATTTCCTCTCCATGTATGCTCAGTATATGATCACTTACCGTACCCACTATGAGATTCAGTGACCCATAGGATTGATGAAAACCGGATATAACCATGTTCCCATCCTTGTCATAGGACAACTCTTCCCCTTCCATAAGTTCTGTCTGGACCCCAGCTCCGAAGGCGCTGTAGATGGTCTCATAGGCATGAAGCTCCTTGCCTCTTATAATGAGTCTGTCTGTCACTGGGCTCTTGTTCACAGAATGAATGAACGTGATGGAAAATACATCGCCCTCTTCCACTTCAAAGGATCCGTAGATTTCTCCTGTATCCTGATCTCTGATAAGAAGCTCCTTCTCCTTCAGAGAAAAAAGAAGAATCCCTCCCAGGAGCAGAAGCGCTCCCAGGAGATAACCTTTCTTCTTCATCTTATTTCAATGCTCCTACTTCTTTGAAGTACTTTTCAGCTCCCTTATGGAATGGGATGGAGATTCCTGCCACTGCATACGCTTCACTGAGCTCTTTGCCCTTTGCATGGGCTGAAGTGATTTCATCCTTGTTTTCGAACAGAGCTTTGGTCATGTTGTAGACTGTATCCTCATCCAGTTCGTTGCTGACAATGAAAGTCGCTTTCACCGCCAGAGTCGTCACATCATCTTCCACACCTGTATAGGTTCCTCCTGGGATATCATAGACTGTGTAGAATGGGTAGCTTTCCATGAGCGTCGCCGCAACATCATCTTCAATACCTAGAATCAGAATATCTTTACTTGTCACAAGATCCATGATGGCATTGGTAGGCGCTCCTGCCGTCGCGAAGAACGCATCGATCTTACCGTCCTTATAGGCATCCGCTGAGGCTGAGAAGCTCAGGTTCTGTTTGCTGATGTCATCGAAAGTGATGCCGTAAGCTTCCAGAATCTGCTTGGCATTGAATTCCACACCGCTTCCCGCATCTCCCACAGAAACACTCTTTCCCTTCAGGTCTGCAATGGATGTGATTCCTGAAGAAGGGTTTGCAACTATCTGAACCACTTCCGCATAGACTGCAGCCATGGCGGAGAATCCGTTCACTGCACCATCACTCAAAAAAAGATCTGTACCGTTATATGCATAATCCATGACATCATTCTGCACAATGGCCATATCTACCTCACCCGCGTCGATGAGCTGAATATTCGCTTTTGATGCTCCAGTGGACTGGATGTTGAATGAGATATCCTCTTTATCTCCAACAATCTGCCCTACAGCAGTGCCATAGGAATAGTAGGTGCCGGTATTTCCACCGGTAGCCAGCTTCACGACTGTTCCTTTGTTTCCGCAAGCAGCCAGTATGGTTGTACTTGCCAGAATTACCCCTAGTATTGTAATGAATCCCTTTTTCATAATATTGCCTCCCGCCTTTAATTTGTGAATAAATAATAAATGAATTGTATATTGATGAGAACTCAAAGTCAATACAAATTTGATAAAAAACTCGAAAAAATGAATAATCTAATTTTAAATCCTGCATTTTATTAATTTAATTAACTCAAACTCCCTTTATTCAATTTGACCATTAACTCTTGTAAACATTGATAATAATGCTTTATGTCAATTATAGCGTTCTCCGGTCATATTTTCATTATGAATTTTATGATTTCAAATCTTTCATATCTGTAAACCTTATCACTTCGCAAAAGGCGCAGAAAAAGCCGGATTTCACCCGACTTTTCTGTCTGATTATACGATTTTTCTATAAATGGTCTAGGATCTCCATGAGGCTTGCCACTTCATAGGTGGGCTTTATTTCACTTGTGTTTTCTTTCTTCCAGGGATTGTACCACAAGGTATCCACACCGAAAGCGCTTCCCCCTCTGATATCAGAGCTTAAGCTGTCTCCAATCATAAGAACACTGTCAAGTTCCTCGTGCCCCAGCTTATTCAAGGTGTAGATGAAAATTTCAGGATCCGGTTTTGATACCTGGATTTCTTCAGAAATCACAATTTCTTCAAAGTAATGACTGACGGATGATTTTCTGATTCTTCTTGTCTGAACATCTGTAAGTCCATTGGTGATGATGGCCATTTTATATTTTCCATCAAGCTTTTCAAGAAGCTCCTCTGAATCAGGGTAAAGAAAGGATGCATGGGACAGATGCTTCATGTACTTTCCCGCAAAATCCTCCGGACCAAACTCCAGGTTAAGTGCATCTCTGTATCTTCTGAACCGCTCCACCTTCAGCTTCTTCTGGGTGATCTCACCTTTCTCGAACTCTTTCCAGATGGCTGTATTGATCTCATGATAGGATTTCAGATGCACTTCTTCCTCAAAGTCGTATCCATAGTCCTCCATGGTACGGATAAACGCATGTCTTTCCGCTTTCCTGAAATCAAACAGTGTATCGTCTGCATCAAACAGCAGTACTTTATATTTCATATCATTTGTTCCTCCGCAATGTTTTATGGTCTCATTCTAACACAACTTTATGCAGTCCGAGTATTGTCAATAGATTCCATCCAAAAGAAAAGATCCAGCAGGGATTTCTCCCGCACTGAATCTCACGCTTGACTTCCTGGACTAGATATACTGCTTATAGCTTCTGTTTAAAGACTGCAGCTCATTATAGTACTCATAGTACTCTTCATCCGTGAGCGGCTGTCCTTCCAGCTCCTGCAGTCTTCTGTAATACTTCGGTGCCTTCTCCATATCAAGTACCATGTCACTGGCCATGAAGGCAAGTTCCACAAGTTCCACTTTCTCCCCATGGGCAAGAATCATCTTCTCCGCTATTTCAAGGGCTTCATCATACCCGTTCAGCTTAAAGTAGGTATTGGCCAGTTCATAGGATGCATCATAGGAATCTTCGATTCCTCTTGCTGCGTTGTAGTAAAGAACTGCCTGCCTGTAGTTTTCGTCGTCATAAGATTCTCTGGCTTTCAATAAAGCTTCTTCATGGCCTGTGATTTCCTCTTGTGGCCGCTGATCTTTCAGATCCTTAATCAGCATCATGGCAGAATCGCCACTGTAGTCTTCAATATACTCCGTCACCCTTGGCAGGAATTCTCTCTGTGCATACTCTGATTTCGCATACCAGATGTTGGATTTGATGGCTCCTTTCCTGTTTGCGGAGGACTTGGATGTCTTGATGACAAAGGTCCGCTCTTCTTCAGGCACAAGAACACAGTTCTTCGCATCCGCCATGAAGCTGAAATCGATGTATTCCTCTTCATAGAGAGGCAGACTGACCATCTCCTTGTAGGCTGTGGCATCTCTATACCATCCCACGATACGGGCTTCCTCATCATTGATTGCCGCACACCATACAATGGTGAGATCCTTCATGGACTTGGTGCCTTGAGGAACACCTCTGAAGTGTTTATCCAGCAGGATGTCGCCTCCTGAGCGCACATAGCCGTAGCATTTCCCGTTGAAGTCCCTGAAATTGTTCTGTTCAAATACATCCGAGGGATCCTTCACAGTAACCCCAGCATGTCTGGGTCTATCCTTTTCCGATGCTCCGTTATAATATTTCATCCAGTTGATGTTGCAAAAAATTATATTCATTCTTTCTCCCGATTTCTTTCATTATTTTCACTATTCTCCATTGTAACATAAAGAAGGGATAACTGTTCCCTCTCAAGCAAAATATAATTCTGTCCCAACAGTTTCAGATTCACGCGTCATGATCCGTGTCCTAAATCATCTCGGCGGGCGAATAATAAAAAGACGGGCACCTCTATAGTTGAGTTAACATAGTTCCATGGGATCAGGCTGATCCCAATCACCTGAGATCGATTATGACAGAGCCCTGCTATTTCGGGAAAACCCTTAACTGTATCGATACTCCATTGGGATCATAGACATAGAAGTAGCGTGTGCCATCACCAGGAATCTGTATAGGAGATGGCTTAAGACTTTCTCTTTCAGCAATCTTGTGCATTTCATCCAGTTGGTCTGTCTCAAAGCAGATGAACATGCCTTTTCCTTCAAATGTCTGTCCTTCTGGTATATAGAGAAGCTCAATCTCAGTTTCTCCCTCACCATTTATCAGAAATGCCACTTCTGCAGCGCCTTCCGTAAAACGCCGAGAAACCGTCAGTTCTGTAATGAGTTCATAAAAACGAATTGATTCCTCCATATGAGCGACTCTTAGTGTCACGTGTTTAATATGCATTGTACTCTCCCCCTCATCTGATTACTCTTATTTCTATTTCGCAGCTTCAGCCCATGCGATCAAGCTTTAGTGCCAGTATGATATCATCAGTCATCAGTAGATGCTTCCCAGGCAATATCCCTTCTGCTCTTTAACGACTACCTGGTTTCATCACATATCATACCTCTGCCCTCTTATTGCTACTGAACTGCTACTCTGCGATTCCATCGGGAACAGGAATTTCCTGTACGGAATTCAGTTCATGGATGATCAGGATAAACTCATTACCCAGAACCATTTCCGAAACCTCATAATCAAACTTCACGGCTACTTTCTCCAGCTCTTTCCTGTTCTTATGAAACGAAAACCGGATTTCATATGTTCTGATGTTCCAGTTTTCCACATCCGTCGCATCCAGTTTCAGCAGGCCTACAAGGATCCCCTTGAATTCTTCTGGTGTGAAGTAGTCTGTCGTATAATACTCCAGAAGCTCCTCCTCTTCATTCCTGTCAAGGATGGAAGCGAATTTTAGAAGATCCAGAAGCTTCACATCCATCTGAAGATCCGTGAACATGGTCGGATTGAAGGAATCCTCCTGAAGAATCGGCATTCCTTCCTGCCAGGAAAGAAAAGGCAGATTGTACTTATGATATATCTTTTCCCCCGCGGTGTAGATGTCCACGATCTTTCTGTTACCCAATGGTCCCAGATCCACACTTACTTCCGTATAGGATGCTTTCTGATCCATTGTAAGCCTGGTATCACCCTGGATACCCAGATCATTTTCACCCATGCCCATTCTGCTTTCAAAGCTGAGATCCATGGAGGAGGCATTTTTCAGCGCACTGTAGCTCCTGTAGGAAAGGCTGTACCTGTTATCCGTGAAATACAGTATAAGTCCGCCTGCAAGGACGAGAACCAGAAGAGCGCCTATGATCCGTATGATCCATTTTCCCATAATGCATCTTCCTCTCTTCTTCACTTTTATTTTACTGTACCATAACCACTGAAAGGATTCATGAATAGTTTCTTAAGTTTCTGATATATGCTTCAG